>BNUH01000016.1 GCA_025997215.1 Clostridia bacterium | reverse complement strand
CAAGAGTAAAATCACTCTTGTCAAAGTACATATCTTTCCCTTCATAAGTCTTTTTCTTTGACCCTGGAAACAATATCCGTGAATATACCAACAGTCTCACAATGCTGTTCAGGTCATATTTGACATCCAGTTTTCGCGCTTGGTTGGTAAAAAACTGATCCAACCCCAAACCACGATACAGCATGGATAACGGAGCGTATCCCAGCAGTTTGTTATACGAAACGCTCTCAGACAGTCTTTCGTTTGAGTGTATAGCAACTTTGTCCGCAGTCTGCTCGCAGGCGGCTGCAAGTTTCATTTCCTCGAGTGTACGCATCCCGAATGCGACTGGGTCGGAGTGTATCTTCGCTAACGAATCAGCGTAACCCAGCGAACGCAGGGTACGAGTTTTGACCTTCTTAGTGATGGGATCGCGGTAACCTTCGACGATGGACAGATACAACCGTCCGTTAGACAGTCCCTTGTGAAGCCGCATATGCTCGCCTCCTGAGTAGATCTTGGACTATTATACCACAGTCTCGCCAAATCCGCAACTAAAATATTCAACAATTTGACAAGAAAATTCGTCTGATTTTCCTTGCTGTTGTTGAGTTTTTGGGCTGTTTTGGAATGTGAATATCTGCCGAATTAGGGATAATCCGAAAATTTGCTCTTGCAATTTCCAGAAAATGCGTTATAATAGTCATTGTGTGAGGGGTTATAGCTCAGTTGGTTAGAGCGTTACGTTGACATCGTAAAGGTCGTTAGAGATAAATTGATCAGGATTTACAATGTGATATTTGGAAAAATCTAGTAAAAATGCCGTATTTTAGGCGGTTGGATGTTAGTGAACGACCAAATTTCGCAATAGATATAGCAGAGCTGCACCTAGTTTGCCCATAGTTGATGCAACCAGTAGTATGTGAGGCTTGTTAGTGCTGAATAACTTATGTCGAATAACCGAAAAATCAAGGCATGAATCCATTTGTTACCTATACAACGATACGGTGTTGTTGAAAGATTCGACTCGCGTACCTGCAAATAGCGAGACAAGGGTGATCAAAAAAACTGTGTGCCAACAACGTTAGGATGTTCGGAAAAGTCTTGCATTTATTGTCGAATACCTCAACAATCTGCGGGAGGCATGGTGGGTTGTGACTCATGCTTCTTCCAGAAATGGTACAGTCGTTTCGTATGTCATATAACCGTTATGATTAGTCTTATTTTCATAACCACACGTTCTTTCATCAAAGCACCTCACCCAGTTGTTTGGAGACAATTTTACAACGCTTCTTATAGAATGATATTCCATAAGCAATAACCTCTTCCAGACCATCATCCCAGAGCCGCGTCGCATATCGTTTCTCTTCGATCTGTTTCATAGCTTTATTACACGCCTTCTCCATTCCGGTGAACGAATCTGCATACTTGAATTCAACAACCATCCCAGCCCTCAAATCCTCACTCTCTATGAGTAGATCTGCCAAGCCATCCCCTGATTCGATGTTCGAGTAAACTGCCCATGCTGCGCCAGCCTTAAGCAGGGCTAACACCAAGGCATGGTAGAAACCTTCTTTTTCATCAACATCTCCTTGATAGTCGTGATAGCTGATTGAGCTAACCAAAAAGCTGTTGAGCTTAGCTTCTATATTGTTTATATCATTATTGCGAAGCGCATCGCAAAGCTCTTTTGCCACCTTCGAGTTGTTCTGAATCTTCTCTTCAAACCACGTTTGTATTTGGTCTATGAATATTGTACGTACTTCTTTATTAGGAATAACCAATTGATACTGACCGTTAGTCTTTCCATTGCTGGTTAGATATCCGGTCATAAACAAAATGCTCCAAAGGTTGTTTATGTTGTTATCCAATTCCGTATATGTAAGTAAATAGTTAACACGCTTTTCGATGGAATTGCCTACAATCAGGCTCTCAATCTCATTACGTGTTGTGGCATCAGCCTTATCCACAAACCGCTTAACTAGTTCATTGCCGCTAGTATTACCCCAGTATGGCTTTGGTTCGGCATCGGCGGTCTGGAGCAAATCCTTTACATACTTTAGCACATCCCAAGGGCAATAAACATCAGCATTTCCAATACGATAACCATTATACCAAGCTTTCATGTCGGCATAGTGGGACTCGAGTCCATAATCAGCAAGTAGCTTGCGAACCTCGTCATCCGTGAAACCAAAATATTCACCAAACCCTGGATCAATGACACTGTTTACATCCAGATTATTTAGGCCAGTGAAGATGCTTTCCTTGGAGATGCGTAAGGCTCCAGTAAGTACAGCGAAATAGAGGTGCGGGTTTGATTTCAGCACCTGTCCTAGCATGCCTCGTATTACATCCAGCATCTCATTATAGTAACCATTCTGGAAAGCCTTATCCAGCGGTACATCATATTCATCAATTAGAACAATTACGCTTTTCTTATAATGTTTTGATAATAAAGATGTAAGCATGAGCAAACTACTTGTTATATCGGTCTTTGTATCTTGTTCAAATAAAATCCTCTTTAATGAAAGTAACTCATGATCTTTGATCAGTGGGCTTTCTTGCAGAAAAGCAAACTTTGAAACAACAGCTTTAACAAGGATGCGTAATTCTGCGTACGCATCTGCATAAGAGATACCATCAACCGACTTAAGAGTGATTGTTACAACGGGATACTGCCCCAGAAAATCTCTACAGAGATCACTCTCTTTGGATATGGTTAACCCATTAAAAAGCGTGGGATTTGTACCGATCTCCAAGAACGCTTTGAGCATTGTCATATTGAGCGTCTTACCAAAGCGACGCGGGCGCGTGAACAGATTCACCATCCCACGGGTGCGTAACAGTGTGGAGATCCACGATGTTTTATCTATGAAATAGTAACCCTGATCAATGAGCTGGTTAAAATCATCCACGCCTACAGGTAACATACGTGTTTCCATACGATTAGGCCTCCCCTCATATATTTAGTATAGCAGAAGAAATCAGAATGATCAAGCGCGTTAGCTTCGACTAACCATGATGCAAATAAACGCGACGCTCAACAACAGGACAAAAAATAGACTTCACCCGCACCCATCCACCGTCTGGCACCAATGTATCGAAAACTTCACGCGTAACTCTGGAAATGCCGTCAAATACTCGCGTTCTACCTTCTCCGCGATGCGATCCTTACACTCCGGATTCACCAATGCCATGCAACAACCCTTGAATCCTGCGCCACTAAACCTACCACCGTAAATCCCATCAGTATCCCTCATTATATCATATAACTTAATCAACTGAGGGCTGCCCGTCTCATAGTTAAAAATGCTGCTCCACCCAGAATCAAAGACTAACTGGCCAAAAGTAGCGAGATCACCTCTACGCCATGCTTCAGCGCCTTGCTGAACCCGCTCAAATTCTGTATAAAAGTGCGTTGCTCGCTTACGCCAGTTGGTTGGTAGCCTTTCCTTGTATAGTTCAAACACATCTCTTGGTACATATCGAAGCCTTGCTTTTGCAGACTTACCATAAGGTATATCAGCGTTTGCCATCAGAGCATAGGCGGCACTCTTAAGCTCATCTACCCTCATGTTAAAAGCTGAGTCGGCGAGTGTTCGCTCAATCCCACTGAAGAACCTATTCCCCTAATATATAGAGCTCACCAGCTATATGGAGTATTTGGTTCGTATTGGTCATTGGTTTCAACTGTTCGATTTGTTCCAGTTTCAGCTTCACTGTATGATTTAGCTTTGGCATGGTTTCCCCTCATCGTCCTTTCTAGGACTTCGAACATACCACACCTCTGATGTTTTTGTTATACTTTTAAGCTTAACAGGCCACTAGCTGAGAAAAAATAGACAAAAATCATCCATCTTGCAGAACATAGCTTTCAGATCATTTTGAAACAGCCTTCTTTCTTGTGTTTGGTGGGTGGTGCTCCCATTCAACTTATAGAAAACGCACCGCTGACTTTCCTCAAAAATGCACACTCACCCCATCGCTTTCCAACACCGTATGCAAATGTTCAACGTCAACGCGCGTCACATCATGCGCCGACTCAACAGCCAGCGATGCGGCGACGCCTGCCGCTTGACCTGTGGCAATGGCTGGAGGGATGACGCGCGCGACGTCCCATGCGTAACCCTTAGCGCTAACACTGCGGCCCGCTGTGATGATATTCGGAAACCCTGAGCAGATCAGGCATCGGTAAGGTACTTCATACAGCGTATCCGGATTGTCAAAGTCGCAGATGGCGCCGATCGAATCATCGAAATGCTTGTCTGCGTCGTCGGTCGATAATGTATAATCGCCATCAATGCGGCGCGTTGTGCGAAACTGCGGCATGCCGGGCAGCGTTACAATGTCGCGTGTGAACCTGTCTTCATCGCGCAGTTTGGATAGCAATTCCAGCTGGTTTTCGATGATGTACTCCGTAACATCGTCGGCGGAAATGCCGGAGTATAGCTTGCGATCGGCTGGTTGACGCTCGCCGTACAGCGTCGCCTCTCCGCCGTTTCGCCAGTATACCGCCTTGTCGATACGGCCCAATTCGACCGCGCGCCGACAGCTATCCAGCGTAATCGCATGCGATATGTACGTGAAATAGTTCTGACCATCGACGACTGGCACGCCTGCACGCTTCAGCAGATCGGCATCACCAGTAACATCAATAACCATTCTGGTTTCATAATAACCTCTGCCGGATTTAGTTTCAACGATAATACCTTTGACGACCGCGCCGTTCATAACGGGTTTGACGGCCAGGCAATCCAGCTGTATCGTGACGCCTTCGCGGGTCATCTGTTCCATAAGCGCCAGTGCGAATAGTTGAGGCGAGTAGTGGCTAATGTAGCGAACATCGGTTGATTCGCCGCGCGAGCAAGGTTCGCCTTGCTTCCACACATCAGGGATAGTATCATAACCATATCGCACCGCTATCCGCAAAAACTCTTCAGGCATACCTTTCATTATCTGCCTGCCTCGACCATTGCACAGCGGCTCAAAGTAGTTGATTAACCCCAATGTCGCTAAGCCGCCAAGCGTGAGGCTTTTCTCAAGCAGCAGCACGCGCTTACCATGCCGCCGCGCAGCAAGGGCAGCGGCGCATCCAGCCACGCCGCCGCCAGCCACAATGATATCGAAACGATCTAACACTCGTACCGTTTCAGTATCCTGTATGAAAGATTCACGCGTCATTATCGCACCTGGTTTCAAATAGTTTTGATTAGGGTGTGTTCGGAAAATAACGCGGTGGGGATTGGGTCGGATTTTTCGTCCCAACAAGGAGCGTGCAGGGAGGCGGACTGGAGGTCCGCTGACCGGAACAGCGACGCAGTGGGGGCGGAAAAGACGGCCCAAGACCGCCGCGGGATTTTTCGAACACGCCCTAACTATTCGCCATGTAAGTGAGAATTCCTGTACTCAAGTCGATGATGTGTATCATTCCATCAAAAAAATTCAATCGAGAAAACACGCTCGCGTGTTTCGCCGGGGGAAAGCAGGTCGATCCCCTTGCGATCGTTCAGCGTTGTGCCGCCTGTGTGGATGCTTGTGCACGGCTCCAGGCATATAACTTGCGCTGCCTCATCCGGCAGTGACCAGATGGCCAGAAAAGGAAACTGCTCTCGCGTTATGCGGATCCCGTGCGGGTGATTCCGGCTTTCCAGCGCGACCCATTGGGATTGTATATCGGTTAGGCTGCGAGTGAAGTTTTCGAATAAGGTATGCGACAGCGGTTTGATGCTTTGATTGGATAGAAAATCGTCAGTCCAGCCAAATGGGTTGAAGGAGCGCAATGTCTCCTGGCATTCGAAACGAAGGAATGCATCCTGTGCGCTGTCGCCGTCCATCATAGGCCATCGGTACGCGGTATGATTGCCAACGCCATATGGCAGGATAACCGCCCCGGTGTTTTGTACTTGAAAACGAACTGTCAACGCCGCGCCTACAACGGTATACCGTACGCGTAGGCGAAATGAGAAGGGATACACGGCGCGTGTCGCGGCAGTATCGACAAGCTCCATTTCTATAGAGTCATTCGATAGGTCAATGACAGTGAAGATTTCCTCCATCGCGAACCCGTTAAGCGGCATTCGGTACGCGCGATCTCCTACATAATAGGTATCGCTTACAAAGCGGCCAACGATCGGAAACAGCGTCGGCCCCGTCCGCGCGTAATAACGCGGATCGCCTTGCCATAAATACTCAACGCCATCCCGCTCCACCCCGCGCAACTCTGCGCCAAACGGGTTTACATGCACGATCAATTGATCGCTCTTGATGATTCTATCTTTCATAACTATATCATAGCGCACTGGTCGGGCGGCATCAATCGGTAAAACCGCGCGGGCATGTGTTTTTCGCTTGCGAATGCACTCCAAGGCGTGTGTATATTGTGGATGAAGTATGTATTCTTTCATATCCTATTTACATTTTTCACGCTTCGCCCTACTCTGTTAGTAGACTGTTAGTGGAATGAATGCGCTGCGGCGCGTTCTTCCGCTCGGTGGGGAGGGATACTGTGGAGCAATTCGAATGCGTTGCGCCTGACATCTATCGTTTGAAACTGCCCTTCAGCGAATCGACGAGCGCCGTGCTCGTGAATAGTAGCGGTACATATTGCTTAATCGACAGCGGCGCGGATGCGGCGTCCATTGACGGCGTCCTGGTTCCAGCTTTGGCGCGGATGCATCTGACGTTGAACGATATCCGCTGGCTGTTGTGTACACATACCCATGGAGACCATATCGGTGGCCACGCGCGTATCCATGAATTGGCGCCAGGCGTTAAGATTGCTGCCTTTGATGGCTCGGAGGATCGGCTGCGCAACCCGCTGTATTATTCCAAAAAGATACGATCCGTTTTCCCCAAGTACAGCCCAGCTCCGCCCGCAGTACTGGATGGTGTGACACCGGACCGATTGCTGCATGATGGTGAATGGCTCGACGACAACTTGCGCCTGATTCACACGCCGGGGCATGATGCGGATGCTGTATGTTGGTTGGATGAGAGAAGCCGCACGCTGATCACGGGTGATTCGCTGCAGCTGAATGGCACCGTCACACAAGGGGTCGCGCTGATTATGGATCTCGAAGGATATATGCTGTCGATTGAGCGGCTATTGGAGTTGGATATTCATAATATCATCGCGGGGCACTGGTTTCTGCCGCTCGGCGATAGTGCGAGCGGCATCGTAGAGTCTAAGCAATATCTGCAGTTGTGCGACAATCTAGTTGCGCAATATAGTGATGCGATTGCGGCTATACGCGCTGACGGTGTGAACGATGCCCCGGAAATTGCGCGCGCATTACTGCGACGGATGGGGAGCCGGGAACCTGCGTATCTGTTTTTACCATTATACACAGTCAGTGAGTTTCTAAAAAGGAGCGGGTGCGTGTGAAAAAGAGTGTACTGATTACGGGATCGTCTCATGGAATTGGCGCTGCAACTGCCGTCGCGTTTGCAAAGGAAGGGTATGACGTCGGTATAAATTACCATAAAACCCCTGAAGGAGCGCAGGAAACCGCCGAATTATGCCGCGAAGCGGGCGCGGATGTAGAAATTTGTCAGGCGGATGTCAGTCAACGCGCGGATTGTGAGCGTATGCTGGCTTCCTTTATAGAACGGTTTGGGAAAGTCGATGTGCTGGTTAATAACGCGGGCGGCGCGCTGCAGATGCCCAAAGGCGGATTCATCGACATGCCGATGGAATACTGGGATGAACAGATCGCGCTGAACCTGAACGCCGCCGCGTATTGCGCGCGTGCCGCTGCGAAGGATATGGTAACAAAAGGCGTGCGCGGCGCAATCATCAACATCAGCTCCGTCCACAGCGCGGTGACATGGGTGAAGCGCAAGGCGCTGCCATACTCCGCGGGCAAGGCAGGCCTTAACATGTTCACAAAATCCATCGGCGTCGAGTTGGCGAAACATGGAATCAATGTCAACTGCATTGCGCCAGGGCTGGTCTATACCAAGATCATCAGCCGCTATTCAGCGCGGGATATTGAAGGATTCAACAGGAAAATCCCCGTGGGATATGGCGCGCAGCCGTCGGATATAGTGCCGATGATATTGTTTCTTGCGGACAAGGAAAAGAGCCGCTTCATCGTCGGCCAAACGATATTTATCGACGGCGGCCAGTCCATAGACGGTGCGATTGACTGTATGCAGGATGATGAAATATAAAGACTATATCAGTTGATATCAATTAAGAACGATTTTGATAGGAGGAAGTTTATGGCTAAGAAATCGTACCAGGAAATGCGCAGCTGCTGGGAATTCGGTGAGGCGTCTGAATGTCGGCGCGGGTTGATGCTGGGTATGGGCTATACCGAGGAAGAGTTGCAACGGCCGCTGATCGCGGTAGTCAATTCGTGGAACGAGTACAACCCGGGACACATTCACCTGGGGCAGCTGGCGGAGCGCGTCAAGCAGGGGATTCGCGAGATGGGCGGGTTGCCGTTAGAGGTGATGACCACCGCGATTTGCGACGGCATGGTATTGAAAGATCCCAAATATATCGAGATACCCAGCCGTAACTCGATCGCCGACCAAGTGGAGTTAACCGTGGAGGGCAACTTCTTCGATGGCATGGTGATGCTATCCACCTGCGACTCGATTGTACCCGGCCACTTAATGGGCGCGGCGCGGCTGAATATCCCAACGATTATTGTAACAGGTGGGTACATGCCGCACGGCCAATTCCGCGGACAGGAAGTCGTGCACATCCGCGCGCAGGATAAAGTCGGCGCGGCGCAGGAAGGCCGCATCGACATGGATGAGTATAACGGACTGATTGCATCGTCATGGGGCATATGCGGTGCGTGCACATCAATGACCACCGCGAACAGCATGTGCATGATCGCTGAAGCGATGGGTATGACGCTGCCCGGCAATTCATCCATGAGCGCAGTCTCATCCGAGATACGCGCGCTCTCCTATGAAGCGGGACGTCAGATCATGCGTCTGGTGCAAGAAGGGATCACGGCGCGGCAGATCATGACGGTTGATGCGATCCGCAATGCGATCAAGGTGGATATGGCTGTCGCAGGTTCATCCAACCTGATCCTGCACATCCCGGCGATTGCGCACGAGGCGGGATATGATTTGCCTTGGTGGAAGTATTTCGACGAGGCTTCCAATGAGATACCGCTGTTGAGTCATCTGATGCCGGGCGGCGAGTATTCGGTGAAGGATTTCGACCTGGCCGGAGGCATGCGCGGCCTGATCAAATCCATGCTGCCCGCACTGGAAGGCGGCTGCCTGACCGTGACAGGGCATACACTGGCCGAGAACGTCACGAACGCAGTGATCTACAACAGCGACTGTATACGCTCGCTGGACAATCCCGTCATGCGCGAACCAGGGATCGGCGTACTGTATGGCAACATCGCGCCGGAAGGATCGATCCTCAAGATTGCCGCCGTACCAGCGCAGCTGATGCAATTCAAAGGGAAGGCGAAATGCTACGATTCGCTGGATGCCGGGTTAGCCGCGCTGCGCGGCGGCCAGATACAGCCAGGCGACGCGATTGTGCTGCGGTATATGGGGCTGAAGGGTCGGTTTGGCACAACGGCGTTCACATTCCAAGAGGAGCTGAAAGGGCAGAAGGAACTATATAATTCCTGTGCGATTTTGACAGACGGACGCTTCTCGGGCGGCACGAGCGGTTTGTCGGTCGGATACATCTCGCCCGAGGCGGCATTGCGCAGCCCGTTGGCTGCCATTCGCGATGGCGATGAGATCATCATCGATGTCCCAGCACGGCGGATTGACATGAGCGTGAGCGAAGAGGAAATCGTGAAACGGACCGCAGCGTTCGACTGGAAGTTCCCTGCCAGTGATTACCCGCGCTTCTTAAGGCTGTTCTCCCAAAACATCGGCTCCATGGCCAAGGGCGGCATCTGGGAAGCGTAATGAAAACTATCCAAACGGATTTGCTGGTAATAGGCGGCGGGCTGTCAGGGCTGACCGCCGCCGACACAGCCGCAGCATATGGCGTTCGGGCATTGGTCGTCCGTGATGGACGCGGCGCGTCGCCATGGGTGCACGGCTTCAACGCGCCGCTCTCACCTGAAGATTCGGTTGAGGCGTTTATGGAGGATACCCTGCGCTGCGGCTATGGGCTGGGCGAACCGGAGCTGGTTCGCGCGCTGTGCGAAAATGGCACAAATATTGTGGAAACGTTGGAACACGCCGGGCTGCGGTTCAATCGAGATGCTGCTGGCACACCGCTGCTGCTCCGGCCGCTGGGTTCGCGCTATCCACGGGTGGCTAGCGTCGGCAACGAAACAGGCATCGCCATCATACGCAGCATCGAAGCGAGCGCGGAAGGTCGATTCGATATACTGGAAAACTCCCGCGCAATCGCACTGCGCACAGTGTCCGGCCATGTGCGCGGCGCGCTGGTGTATGATACTCTCGAAAACACGATGATCTATGTCGCAGCGAGTACAGTCGTGCTGGCCGCTGGCGGGTTTTGCGGCATATATCCATTCACAACCAACAAACAGGATTCCAGCGGGGACGGCATCGCGATGGCGTTCCGTGCGGGCGCGCCGCTAATCGATGTGGAATTGATCCAGTTTGAGCCAAGCGCCGCGATATACCCACCCGCGCTCCGGGGAACCAGCGTCATCACGACGATGCTGTATGAAGGCGCCGTGCTGCGAAACGGTCTTGGCGATCGATTCATGCTGCACTACAGCAGCAAAGGCGAACGCGCAAACAAAGACGCGCTTGCGCGAGCGATGGCCATTGAGATTCGCGCTGACCGAGCGTCCCCGCATGGCGGGATTTGGTTCGACGCGACAGGCGTCGGTGCGGAACGGCTGCGCGCTGTATATCCGATGTATGTCGAGCGGTACGCGCATGTAGGCATCGATCTGTCGAAAGAACCGATTGAGGTCGCACCCGCGCCGCATACAGCGTTAGGTGGCGTTCGCATAGATCCCCACTGCGCGACAGCAGTCGCGAGACTATATGTCTGTGGCGAGGCTGCGGGCGGCATACATGGAGCGAACCGCATCGGCGGAAACGCCGGGCTTGAAACACTGGTGTTTGGCGGGCGGGCAGGCAAGTCCGCTGCGGAATATGCGCGTGCAGTGCCAGCGGATGACAGCGGCGGCGAGGCTTGGGCGGCGGATGAACTGGGTTCCTTATCCGGCGTATGGGACACCGTGCGCGCCGATACGATCCGGGCAGAACTGGAGGAGATTCTCACTGCCTCTGTAGGCGTACTGCGCGAGGGTGCAAAGCTGATCCCGGCACGTGAAAAGCTGGAATCGCTGGCAGCGGAAGCGCGCGCTCTATCCTGTTCCAATGAACGCGAGGCATTCTATAAGATACGGCTGTGCAATGATGTGCTGGCGGGATTGCTGCTGGTCACCGGCGCGTTGGCGCGCGAGGAAAGCGTTGGCTGTCATGTGCGCCTCGATTTTCCACGCCCGGCATCGTTACCCAGCCATGTAATACTGCGCAATCATAATGATAATGGTATTGCGCTTACCAGGGAGGCGGTCGGCGGGTGAAGCAAGTTTTTGTGGTGAAAAATCGGTATGTCGATTCGGTGACGCTCATGGGCGCTGCGCAGTCGTTGCAAGCGCTGCCGGGCGTGCACGGTGCGGAAAGCGGTATGGGAACACAGGCGAACATAGACCTGCTGGCTTCGCTGCGTTATACCGTGCCGGAAGGCACAACCAAGCAGGACTTGATGATTGCGATAGATGCGGATACGGACGCACAGTGTGAAGCCGCGTGTGCTTCCGCACAGGCTTATTTATCGCGCGGCAGGAGCGCATCGGCCCATGTATACCGCGCGCTGTCGGAGATCAACTTGCAGCAGGATGGATATGACCTTGTGCAGATTTCACTGCCCGGTCAATATGCCGTAAAGGAAGCGGAGCAAGCGCTCTGCATGGGGTTGGATGTGTTCTTGTTTTCGGATCATGTGTCACTGGAGGATGAGCGGCGGCTAAAACGGTTAGGGCAGGAAAAAGGTTTGCTGGTGATGGGGCCGGATGCCGGCGTCGGATTGATCGGCGGCGTCGCTTTGGCTGCGGGCAGCATCGTGCAGGAAGGGCCTGTCGGTATCGTTGCGGCGTCAGGTTCCGGAGCACAGGAGATCGCCTGTCAGCTGGAGCGTATGGGCGTGGGGGTGCGATGCATTCTCGCGACAGGCGGGCGTGATCTGCAGCCGGAAATAGGCGGGATATCCATGCGGATGGCGCTGGAGAAGCTGCGCGATGATGCGAAAACAGCGGTGATTTGTTTGATATCCAAGGCTGCCGACAGCGGCGTTATGGAGAGCGTGCTGCGCGAAGCGGACTGCTTAGGCAAGCCTGTAGTTGCGATGTTTCTCGGCGCGGATCAGGCATTGTTCGAAGGGCATCGCTCGATCGGCGCAAGGAATCTTGAAGAAGCCGCTGTCGATTGTGTGAAAATGCTGCGGATAGACGCAGCGCAATGGAGTGCGCCGGATAAGGTAATCGATGCGTGGGCGGCGTCGAGTGTCGCGGCCATGAATCCGAAACGGCGATGGGTTCACGGGCTGTATTGCGGCGGCACGTTCGCGGAAGAGGCAATGCAAATCATCTCCCATAGCTGCGCTAACTCCCGAATCCTTACAAATGTGCACGTGAAACCGGACGGCGCGACGCTGCGGGAATCGTGTCATTCCTTGGTGGATATGGGGACGGAAGAGTTCACTGTAGACGCGCCGCATCCTGTGTTTGACGCGTCCATCCGGCTTAAACATGTACGCGCTGCGGCGGAGGATGCGGAAACAGCGGCCATTGTGTTGGATTTCATCACAGGACCTGGGGTTGCGCAAGATCCGTTTGGCCCCTTTCTCCCGGTGATCGCTCAGCATCCGGAGATATTGTTCATTACGCATATCTGCGGCGCGGCAAGGGATCCGCAGAATATAGAAGCGGCGCGCGTTTCACTGGAACAAGCGGGTGCAGTCGTCGCGAAAAGCAGCACGGAGGCGGCCCGAAGGATGGCGGCTCTGATTCTGCGGCTGGATGGGAGGTAGAGTAGATGAATTTGGATGAAAAACCGCGTGCAATTCATGTAGGAACACAGGCGTTCTACGAGGCGCTTCTTATTCAGAACATCAAAGCCGTTCAGATTGAGTGGCAGGTGCCGCCGGAACACAGCGAAGAAATTGACGCGCTGCTCGATGAGTTTTTGTAAAATAACGTGAGTTCGCTGGGCAGATAGGGGCTTCACAGATGAAATTTTGGGAAGACTTACCACAAAATTTTGTAGTTTTTTGACTTGACAACAGCGTAAAGTTGTGATATGCTTTGCTCATAACACAGATGTGCTTGAAGGATTCGCTGTTTCGCAGTGCCGCCTCGCTGCGGTGTATGCTGATCCTGATACGTGAAAACGAAGCTGCCCATTGTCGCAGCGCTCCATGCGGCATGTTCGGCAGCATCGAACTCACGTTAAAATATCTCAATAGAAAGAGGATCGTTCATGGATATCCGAGAGAAGATTGCGCGGGCGAATGATGCCGCGCTGCAATGTTTGGTTGAGTCAGACCCCATATGGATCGATGTGCAGCCGGCGGGTGAATGCGTGGATGGGCTGACGGATCATATGATCCTGCATTCCGGGCCGCCGATTGATTATTCGGATATGGTGATGCTGCATCGGCGAGGGATGGTCAGCGCGATGCTTTTTGAAGGCTGGGCGCGTGACGAAGCGGAAGCGGTTCAACGCATTCGGGCGGGTGAGATAAAGATCGATAGCGCGTTGAACCACAATACGGTCGGTGCGGGCACGGGCATCATCACGCAGTCCGTCATGATGAACGTGATCGAAGACCGACGCAGCGGCAAGCGCGCGGCGACTTTCCCTGCCGAAGGCAAGTTTCAGGGCGGCTTCTGCGGCTGGGGGCTGTATTCGGAAGATATCGCCGAAAACCTGCGCGTGATGCGCGAGGAACTGTTCCCGCTGATCCGTGAAGCGCTAATGAAACGCGGCGGGCTTTCGATCAAGCCGATCCTGGCGGAAGGCATGCAGATGGGCGACGAAAACCATACGCGTCAGACGGCCGCCGATTTGCTGTTTGATAAGCAATTCTTGCCCGATTTGTTTGCGCTGGATGAACCCAAGGAACGGATCATGCAAGCCGTCCGGTATATTGTCGATACGCCGAGATTCTTCCATTGCTACGGGCAGGGCGCGAGCCGCGCCGCTGCGTTGGCTGCGGAAGGGACGGAGTATGCGACGATGGTAACCGCGGCATGCGGCAACGGTGTAGAGTTCGGCATTCAGGTGGCGGGATTGCCCGGCGAATGGTTTTGCGCGCCAGCGCCTATGATGAAAGGCCGCTATACCTCCTCCCAATATTCTGAAAAGGATCAGCTGCCGTGGATCGGCGACTCCTGCGTCGTGGAATGCTACGGCATGGGCGGGTTTGCGGCGGCGGCCAGCCCGATAGTCTGCAGCCTGCGCAGCATGACACTCGCGGATGGCATTGCTCAAACGCGCGAAATGGAGCGCATCGCAATCGGCAAAAACCCAAACTTCGCGATACCCAACCTGGATTTTGACTTTCTGCCCGTCGGAATGGACATCCGTCTGGTGTTGAAGACAGGCATCCTTCCTGCTATCCACGGCGGTATGTTCAACTATGAAGGCGGGCTGATCGGCGCGGGCATGGCGCGCGTGCCAATGCTGTGCTTCGAGAAGGCTATGAAGGCTTTCGCGGCGCGGTATCGCGGATAAGCAACGGCGTGTGAGGATTGCGCGAAGGTATGAGGGCTGGGTATGAAAATTCTTGTGCAGAATCTGGGTTCGACCAGTTTCAAATGTAAACTCTTCAACATTGGCGACTCCGAGACTGAGCTGGCCTCCGCCAGCGTTGAGAATATCGGACGCGAGGGTACCTTGGCCGCGCGGGTGGATGCAGCCGCTCATACGTCGCGTGTGACTTGCCTTGACCACGTCGCCGCTCTGGAAGCGTGCCTGGATGCCATGCGGCAAATAGGCGCGGAGTGTGACATTGCGGGATTGGACGCGGTCGCTTACAAGGCGGTACACGGCGGCCGACTGAGCGGCGCACAGCGCGTGGATGAATCCCTATTCGCCGAGATGGAGCGTGTATCGGAGCTGGCGCCAGCGCACAATCCCATCTACCTGCGCATGATGCGCGCGGTCGGTGAGTTTTATCCGACGCTGGAACAGGTCGCGTGTTTCGAGACGGCATTTCATGCTGAGATACCGATGTACCGGGCGGTTTATGGCGCGCCGTATGAGTGGGTGGAGCGGTTTGGCATCAGGCGGTATGGGTTTCACGGCTCCAGCCACAGCTATATCGCATGGCACATGCAGCGGGATTATCCGCAGATGAAGCGGATCGTCTCGGCGCATCTGGGCGGCTCGTCGTCTCTGTGTGCGATAGCGGATGGGAAGAGCGTTGCAACATCCATGGGCGCCACACCGCAGAGCGGCGTTTTTCAAAACAACCGCGTGGGGGATTTCGACGCGTTCTGTTTGCCGTTATTCGGCGCGGAGAAGGGCGGCATAAACGCCGCACTGCGCGAGATATCCTGTCGCGGCGGGCTGTTGGGATTGAGCGGGGTCAGCGGGGACATGCGCGAAGTTATCCATGAAATGGATGCGGGGAACGGACGGGCGCGCCTCGCGTTTGACGCGTTTTGTGACGCGGTTGTTGGGTATGTTGGGATGTATACGGCTTTCTTAGGCGGGCTGGATGCGCTCGTATTCACCGGCGGCATCGGCGCGAACAGTGCGCGCGTGCGGGCGGAGGTATGCGCGCGGCTGGGGTTCATCGGCGCACAGGTGGATGAAAGTATAAACGAGTTATGCGAAGGCGGGCCTATACACAATCGTAACAGCGGTATTGCGATTTTCGCCCTGACGACCAATGAGGAGCTGATGGTCGCACGCGGCTGTGCAGCGCTGCTGCGTGCTGGCTCCTGATGGATGCACACATTTCCACAGCACTGAAAAATAATGGCATATGGATTGGCCGCATGCACAGTCGGTTTGCGCATGCGGTTAATTTTATGTTGCATAATAGTCATAACACCAAACGGTTGCTGACCGTGGCCGAAGGGTCGCCTTTTCGTATTCCAGATGCGCTTTTCATGCAGCCGGAATGTGTTTCGGATGGGGAACTAATTCTGAAAGGCGATCAGCTGATGATGGGCGGCGAGCGGTATTCTTTGGCGTTTTCAACATGGACGGGCAGAATTCCCGTATACGGTACGAAAGCGCGCGCACGGGAGTTTTGGGAGATGTTCAGGCAAATGAGGCTGGTTAGCGGATTTTGTAGACTTCCGGACGCAATCGGACTGCGCGCAGTGCGTGCGATTGCCTCCGGCGATATAGCGGACGTCATTGGCTTGGGTGCGGGGCTTACGCCGTCAGTGGACGACGCTGCCGTTGGATGGGCGGCGTTCCAAGCGGCCAAAGGCAAGGCATGGACAATTGACGAGACAGAGTTAAACCGTACGACGGATGTCAGCGCGAAATACTTGCGTCTGGCGAGCGAAGGGTTTTTCAGTGAAGCGTTAACTCTGCTGATGGACGCGGTGTTTGGTTCGGGCGACCTTGCACGGGCGATGGCGGATACCGCCAGCATCGGCGCTACATCGGGCGCGGATATGCTGTTCGGTATCGCCATCGCTTGTGCGCAAGATCTTCACATTCCTTCGCGGGAATGGATTACCTCAATATCTCCCAGTCCGTGATCTTTTCAAGCGCCACTTGCCTGTAAATTCCTTGCCATACGGTCAGTAGCTCCGAGGGCACGAAACAACGCTTATCGGCCTTCCCCCACCAAGTATGGCGCATGGATTCATCCTGACCGCCTGCGGGCCTCACACGGCCATTGATGACGAGCGTGCCATCCGACAGCATTTGCAGGCCGTTGTACCACAGTGCGCGGGCGCGCTCCTTCCAGATGGGCTTGCCCGTCAATTCAGCCAGTTCCAGATATTCAGGTACCCAATACAGCCCGAACATATCCTGCGCACAATGCGCCGCCGATACCGACGTGCCGCCGAACGTATCATAACCCATCTGCTGCGCGAGCGTGCCTTCCGGGAATTTAACCGAATAAGTCCACATCCATGTCGCCAGATAGTAAGCGATATCTTCTGCGGCGTCAACGTACGCGCGATCCATTGTGGTATGATAGCAGTACAATGCGGCGCGTATCATAGGCGCGGCGGATTCTTTGTCGATACAGTTGCTGTCCAGCGCACCCGCAGTGGTCGCGCCCGTGCGCGCGAATTCACCGTAATAGAACGCGAACGCCTTCAGTGCGCAGTCCAGATACTTCTTCTCCTGGGTCAGCGCATAGGCATCGAACAGCGGCAGGATCAGGAATGAGCCTACCGTACCGTGTGCGGCGTTTACCGTACCGTCGAGGAACCAGCTCTTCGCGAACTCGCCATTCTCATGCTGGGCGCACAGCGCAAAATCACATATACCTAACGCGACCTCCTGGCAACGCGGCCGAGGCGTGCCGCACTGCTCGGCGAGTTTCGCAGCCTTGAACAGGTACGTCGCACCTACGCCAAGGTTGCACGCGTCCAGATCAACAGGGATATCGCCGTTAGGCGCGGAATCCGTATGATTCGGATCGTGCGTGAGGTTGCACAAGATCAGCCCGTTGCCCAAGGGCGCATATTTCATCCATGAATCCAGTACGGACAAGGCTTTGTCACGCAGACTCTCCTCACCCGTTTTCAAGTATTCCTTCAACAGCATGCACGAGATGGAAGCGTTTTGGCCAGTCCAACCAATCTCAAAGGTATTCGATTTGATGAACGCCGACTGGCTTTCATCCCAATGCATATAACCGGAGAATCCTGTCAACCCATCATACTTCTTACGCCATAGCTGCCGAAAGTAAAGCGTATCCAGACGAATCAGTTCTTCGGGGGAAAACTGCATCGAAACTGGCCGCGTACTCAACCGCCATGCGAAGTCTAGCACGCCGCGTATGCCCATGCGCAATTCCTCTGATGGAGCTACATAAAGAATCCCGGTGAATTGCGTCGCGGGTTCCATAGGGTTGGACAAAGCCTCGCCCCAGAACCGTTTGTATAACGTCTTCGGTGCCTCGGCCTCGGGCCAAAGCAGCTGCTGCGTCGTCTGGCTTTCGCTGGAAAATAGCGAGCAGCTCATGCCGCCTGATTCCTCGCCGAACAGGGATACCGACCACGCGTCGTTTTCAGTATACGTCATGGCGGGCACGGCCACGCGGTGCCACACATACCGCCACGGCACGCCGTCGCACATATCGCCGCCGTATTGCGCGCCAGTACCCCAGCCGTTGCCGTTGTAGTTGACCGCCGGTACCAGCCAGTAGCGTGCCTTCGGCGTGTGGATGGTCATGTTCATGGCGTCCACGGGTTGAGCGCTGACGCGCGTCCAGCGCCAAGCGCCCGGTTCATTGGCAATAGGTTCGAAGGTATCCTCACAGCCCTGCTCAAATGGGATTGATAAGATGGATGCCCCATCAGCATGGAGCTGCCATTGGTCTGCCTTGCGCACCCAAGAATAAGACATATTCCGTCACCTCATTATTCTATGTGTTCTGCTTTATGAATTCCATTCGTCCGAAAAGGGGATCGGCTGCGGCGTGCTGGTTGGGCCGTACACCGTCAACAGATCGGGTCCGCCATTAGGGTTTGGTACAAACTTAAGCCGATCGATGCATGTCATGCGCGGCTCGATCTCTTGCGCGGAGATATGGCGGTGGTATGCCAGTGCGACCCGGGATCGATCCTTGCTGTAAACGAATACCCCGTCGCCGCATCCATCCACCTGAAAATGATGATGCAGGAATGGGTTTTCCTTTGCCTTCGCGTAAGGCCCGTAGATGTTGCGGGAGACCGCGTACGCCTCCCCATAATGCCCCTTGTAATGCCCTGTCGCGTATATCATATAGTACCAGCCGTTATGCTTGGTGAGCACCGCGCCTTCAGCGATCCGGCCATATTCATCCGCCTCATAGTCTTCCTCGGGGCTGATCAGGTGCACAAGGGTGGCATCATCCGGTATGACCTGGCCATTATCCAGGCGGATATGCTGCAGCCAGATGAAGTTGCCGCAGTTGAACCGTACATAACTGATATAGCATTCGCCATCCTCATCCATGAAAGGCATGCCGCCTATCTCCTGCGTATCCGTGTGCAGCGGCGTTTTGGAGCGCATACGGAACGGCCCGCGCGGTGAATCTGCCACTGCGGTATAGATATGGAAACTCTCACCTCCGCCGGGACGTCCGGCAGCGAAGAACAGGTAGAACAGCCCATCTTTGTGAATGACATTCGGGCTCATGCAGAACATGCCCGCCAAAGCCTCGTCACGTTGGAACACAGGCGTATACGCCGACCAATGTACCAAATCCTCGCTGGATGCGGCGCGGAATATGGTGTCTGCATCCCCTGCCTGATCGTGCTTTGCGCGCGCATCCCCGGCAATGAGATACGCATCCTCGCTGGAGGCCGGATCATTGGGTACACGGTTATATATGTAGTATGTTCCGTTATAGAGAAGGATGTCCGGGTCCGCGCCGGGCAGAACGGGGTTAACGAACGTTTCGCCCGCGTATCCATTCGACACCTTCAGCGGCCGCGTCTCAATACTCCTGAACTCTGCCGTGCCATGCCCGGTGTCCAACGCTATGCGCTGACATTGCAGTTCCAGTGCGAACTCATACTTGGGCCAAGGGTTTTTGTCGAGCGGATTTGCGTTGAACCATGCGCGGATGATGCGCCCGTCATACGTCACGCGCATAGGTATCCATGTATCCAGAGCAAATTCACTACGCCTCATGCCGCAATCCCGCAGCAGTGCACCGCGATCCGACCGCATGAAGTGCACGGCCTGGGTTGCGTGGTTGACGAGCAGCGCATAGCCTGAACCTTCCGCATCCAAGCCAAAGCATATTCCAGCATAACCGTCTTGCAGCAGGCGCATCTCACAGGAGACATCAAACCCAGCATCAGGCGCGAGTGTCTCAAGCGGTTTCGGATGTATCTTTTCGCCGCTGTCGGCACGCGGCTGCAGGTATTGGATTCCCATGTGCTGCGCCTCCCTTGTCGATGATAGACCGCCGACCAACGCGCGAGTCGGATCGGCGGTCTTTCTATACGGCAACTGACAGCTGCCAACCGAATGGGTGTACTTTTAGTTACTTGGCCAGATAACGATCCAGCGCGGTCTGGGTGATGGCGATAGCATCTGTCAAGCCCAGCGAGTTAACAGTGGTGATATAGCTGTCGAAGTTATCCAGCGACTCGGCGCCGGTCACAAACTTGAGCAGCATCTCATTGGTGTATGTATTCACCTGCGTCATCAATTCGCTGCGCTGTGTGGCTTCCTCGGGGGTAAGTGTGATGGGCGGCAGGCGCAGATAGCTCTGCTCGTTGGTGTCGTCCTGCCACATCGTGCGAATCTTGAGCGACTCCTGGTTGCTGGCCACGCCCGGGTGCGCGATGGCGTCCGGATAGCAGTAACGCGAACCGAAGTGGATCTTGATCGCATACGATACGTTCGAGATCGTCATGCCCTGCTCGTTATGCAGAATCAGGTCTGTAAACTGCGGCAGGCCGTTTTCTCCCCAATTCCAGGCTTCGCCTTCGATGCCGAAGCTGAAGTACAACGAGCCTTTATATGTGTAGCCATAGTTCAAATACTGCACGGCGGCTTCAGCGTTCTTGCAGGTGGATGTGATCATCGTCGTCCACTGGTTGTTCTCGTCCACCGGCCAGCTGGCCAGGTTGTTGCCCAGCACGCTGTCATCAGCCTGGCGCATGTAGGGGAAATTGGTGACCGTAAACTGGCCTTGCGTCCGGTTGAATGTGGCGTCGACAGAAGCCGCGATGCATGCCAGCTGTCCCGCATCAAACATGGCTTCTACTTCCGGGCCTGTCAGGGATGCGAAATCCTTGGACAGATAGCCTCTTTCATACCAGGAATGCAGGAGCGTCAGCTCGTCCTTATATGCTGGCTCGTTCATACTGTGATGGACGCTGACCCCATCTTCGCCCAGGAATAATCCGGAGATCAAGTCAAACGCTCCCGCCAGCAGGTTCAGCTGCTCGCCGCTTGTCAGCGACAGGAACAGCGGTGTGACGCCCGGTTTATTCGCGAGGACGGCGTCAAACACGGCCTCATATTGGTCGATCGTGCGCGGCTCAGCCAGACCAAACTCATTCAGCCAATCCTTATTGAAGTTGAACCGGACATAGGGCATCGCGTCCGCATAGGTGATCTTGTAAAAGCCGAATACCTTGTCGCCATTGATGATCTGCCGCTGGGCGACGTCTGAATAGTTGATGACTTCCAGGTATTGCGGCGCGTATTCCGGCAGATACGGCATGATGTCGATGATCGCGCCGTCGTTATACAGCGCGGGCAGCCCGCCCGAGTACCATGAATCCTGCTGCACCTGGATCATATCCGGCAGGTCGCCGGAGGCCATGATGAGCTGGAACGATTCCTTCGCCTGCCCGGCCGCCGGGTGGATGAATTCCAGCTCTACGCCGGTGTTTTTCTGAATCGTCTGATAGGCGGGGTTTTCAGCGTAGCTGGATATGAAGTTCGCCGCGCCTTCGTTCATGGGCATCCAGTAGGTCAGCTTGACGCCTTGTTGGGCGATGGGATATTGCCCCTCGTTTTCCACAGGGGGCTTGTAGTAGCCAGGCAGATACTCCGCCGGCGCGCTCGCCAGTGCGCTGCATGATAGGAGCAGCGCGAGAGCCAGACACAGTGTCAGGGTACGTTTCATCATGGTTGTCACTCCTTCGCATTATATAGTTCGAGGGATCGCGTGGTTTATATGGATAGAGCGCCGCATGGCCTCCCTATTCCTTGATGGAACCGAGCATCACGCCCGTAACGAAGTATTTCTGCACGAATGGATACACGAGCAATATCGGTACGGTGGAGATAATGATTGTGCAATATTTGATCAGCTCATCCAGGAACATGATCCCATCCACCGAGTTACCTTCGCCTACCGCGCTGAGTGTGGAGTTGGCGATTAAAATTTCGCGCATGAATAGCTGCAGCGGATATTTGCTGCGATCCCGCAGGTATACCGCCGCGCTGAACCAGCTGTTCCAATGACCCACCGCGTAGAATAGTGCGATCACCGCGATTGTAGCCTTGCTGACTGGTATGATGATGCGCCAGAGGATGGTGAAATCGTTCGCGCCATCAATCATCGCGGATTCCGGCAGCGAAGGCGGCACGGCCAGGAACGCCGTACGCATGACGATCAGGTTATAGGTCGCAACCAAACCGGGCAGTATCAACGCCCAGCGGTTGTTATAAAGCCCCAGCGAGCGGATATTCAGAAACGCGGGGATTAGACCGAAATCGACATACATAGTTACGACCATGATCATCAGCAGCGGCTTTTTCAGCAGCATTTTCTTCGCCGTCAGCGCGTAAGCGCCAACGATGGTGAAGAGCATATTGAGCACTGTGCCAACCACCAAGTAGAAAAGCGTGTTGCCATATCCGGTGAGGATGTTCTTGTTGCGCAGCACGGCCTTGTATCCGGCCAGGCTGAAGCCCATGGGTTTGAAGATCAGGCCGCGATACCCGATCAACTGTACCGGATCGCTGAAGGATGCCACCACGCATTGCCACAGCGGGTATACGAACAGCAGACTCAACAGCAGGAGCAGCGCGATGTTGAGTATGTCCGAAGTTCGCTCGCCGAGTGTCTTACGTTCTACGACTGCCATTCATTACACCTCCTTACCACAGGCTCTCTTCCGTCAGACGGCGGAAGATTTTGTTGACGCTGACCAATATCACAATGCTGATCAATGAATTGAATATGCCGATCGCCGCTCCGGAGGAATATTTACCATTCAGCAATCCGTCGCGGTACAGGTATGTGGCCATAACATCGCTGGTCTCGTAGGTCAGCGGGGAATACAGCAGGAGTATCTTCTCGGAGTTGACGCCCATCACGCTGCCAAGGCGCATGATGAACTGCGCCACGATGATGGGTACCAGCGCAGGCAGCGTCACGTGCAGAATCCGGCGCGGCTTGCTCGCGCCATCGATGTACGCGGCCTCGTAGAGCTGCGGGTCGATGGTGGAGAGTGTGGCCAGATAGATGATGGAACCCCAGCCTACCTCCTGCCAGACGCTTGAAGCAATATGGATAGCGCGGTAATACGCGGATACGCCCAGCAGATTGGGAGAGGACCAATTCGGATTGAACATGCGGATGATCTGGTTGAAGATGCCGCCGGAGCTGGCGAAGTTTCGCAGCATTCCGCATACCACCACCAGCGAGATAAAGTGCGGCATGTAGCTTATCGTCTGTATCGTTCTCTTCATGTTGCTGCTGCGCACCTCGTTGATCATCAGCGCCAGCAATATGGGCGCCGGGAACGCGAACAGCACCGAGTACATGCTCAACATGAGCGTGTTGCGAATCAACCGCCAGCAATCCTTCAATTGAAAGAACTTGATAAAGTTGGCCATCCCTACGAACTTGCTGCCCGAGATGCCCCGGAACAGGTTATAGTCCTGAAACGCAATGATCATCTTGGTGATTGGCCCATAGCGGAAAAGGACATAAAACGCTATAACCGGCAGCAGCATGGCGTATTTATACTTATTGCGCGCCAGATCCCGCCGCAGCTCTGCGAAAAATGCGCGTACGCGCTTACCCGCAGCCGTTGGGGGTTGGGTGAGCGAGGGATGAATACCTGTATGATCCATGGATATCAACCTCCGTTCACGTGTTCTATCATGTTCCAAGCAGACAAAGAATCATTACATGAACAGTATAAAATAGTTATGAGACCACGTCAATTGGTAAGTATTTCTCCAGGTGTGTAATCCGTGTTCCAGAAGGCCACGGTATGATATGTAAATCGATCGATGGGTGTGTAAATCTGTATTGGTCATACCATACTAATGGACAGATGTGTTATGCATGCGGTATAATTTCTTTGTTCATCTTCGTTAGAATCCGGATTGGTTGATAGTGTATATTAAACAGGGAGGCACGACGGATCATGCTGAATCGAATTAGTTTCAGGATGCGGATGCTGGTATCCTGCATCGCTATTATAATACCCATCGCATTGATTACCGCGTTCACATATACGACCCAGATGGATGCCTCGGTGCGCAATGTGGATCAATCCACCATCGATAAGCTGACATACGCCATGATAGGTATGCGTTATACGCTCGGCCGTTTCGACAGCCTTGCCCAGAATGAGTATGACCTGAGCCGCGCGGTGGCGGCACGTGAGAATACGATCACCGTTACCAACGAGACGCAGATGCTCAATGCCTTAGCCGCCATCGCCGAGCGAACGAATCCTTCCGCGTCCGTACTGTTTTACCTGGAAGGGGATCGATACCTCTTCACCAACACGGGGAAATTCCTCTATTCGGATTATGAGCGGCTGATATCGGATCGGCTTAACCTGTCGATGTCCTCGTTCTTCAACAAGCTGCTCTCGGATAATAAGTTCAGGCTGACACTGCTGCAGGATGGTCAGCAGAACCCCGTCGCCACCGCGTATATGGTACCCATGATGCAGGATGAACGCGGTGCAAATCTGGCGACAATCGCCTATGTTGTGGATAGGGATACCCTGCAGGCGGAGCTGGAAAACTATCTGGGTAATTTTACAGGGGATCTCATGATATACGACAGCAAGAACGCTCTTGTGCACGCGAGTTACCAAGGCGAAGATCAGATGGTGCCTTTGAGTTATCTATTGAAGGTGAAAGGTTTCGGCAAGGTTGATATCCAATTCGAGGGACACCCCTATGTGCTGCTGCGTGTGATCGACGCGGAGCGCGGCATTACCTATGCGGTGGTGGCGGAGCGTAAGGCGTTTTACGCGCCGCTGGATACCGCGCGCAGCCGTATGCTCGCGATCATCATTGCGATAAATGGGATGCTCGTTCTGCTGTCCGTCTGGCTATCATTCTTCAATTCCATCCCCATACAGAAGCTGGCATTGGAAATGATGGGTAACCGGGCAGGAGGACAACGCCCCGGCAACGAGTTGACACTGATCAAGGAATCGTACGAGGCCACGCGTGAGAAAAACGAGGAGCTAGAGAGTCGTTATAATAGTATACTGCCTTTAATGGCCCAACAGTTTCTGCGTCGGCTCGTGCTCGGGGGCATCGCTACGCGCGAGGAGTTTGACACGCTGTGCCGGCTTTCTGACATCCACTTTGCCAGAACATATAACATCGCGTTTTACCTGCCCATGCCCTCCGGGGCCATGGACGACGCCGGCCAGCATGAGCGGTTGCAGCTGCATCTCAACAGGCTGTCCCTGGCGCAGGCTTCGGCGGCGACGGTGGATATCCCCACGGAGAACGCGCTGTGCATGGCGGTCAACTTCAATGCCTCACCGGATATGATGGCCGATACATGCCATCAGATGAGCCTCGCGTTGCGGGCTGCGCTGATCGCCAGCGAGTTCAGCGGCATACCCATCGGCGTGGGCGGTGCGTATGAGGATCCGATGCGGCTGTCCGATTCATTTGCGGAGGCGTGCGCGGCGGTGCAGTTAGCGGAACAGGGCTGCGATACCATTTCAGTATTCCAGTCTTGCGAACCAGCGTCCGCGTCGGAGGATACCATGTTCACGGGAATCTCCGCGATCTCGCGATTATTATTAATTGAAGGCATCCATCGCGGAGACAGCGGGGTCGCGTTGCGCGCGCTGCATGGAATCATCGATGGGATGTGTGGCATAGCGGAATCGCTCCTCATGTTCCGATTCTACACAGCCGAATTGCTCAACATCCTGATCCAGCAGGCGCAGGAAATGCGCATGCCTATTGACGCCAAGCAGCTCAAGCAGACTCTCGCGTTTAACTCGCAGGCCGAATTCCGCAACAAGGCAGCTGCGCTCACGCATGAGCTGTGCGAGCAGGCAAAGGCCATGCAGCGGAAAAATGAGTCGGCCATGAACGATCGCGTCATGGGTTATATTCTGGACAATTATAAGCGGTTTGATTTGAACATTCAGACCGTATCCGACGGTTTGGATATCCGCAAGGTGCAGATCGCGGCCATTGTAAAAGAGAATACCGGCCAGAATTTTGCGCAATATGTGTCCTACCTGCGTATGAACGAATTCAAGCGGCTGCTGGTCGAGACTGAGCGGACCATTGCCGAGCTGGTAACGGATATCGGCTACGGCGACGTATCCAACTTCCTGCGGAAATTCAAGGCGGTCGAAGGGGTCACCGCGGGGCAGTACCGGGCTATGCACGGCGGGGAGAAGGGATAATTGAGCTACCAAGACTTAATCAACCGCCTATGCCGCCACGCGCTGACCACTCGAACGATTAGTCGGCTGGAGTGTTCGTTATACAACGAGAAATATCAAGGCACTACGTTCCTTATATCACTAGGCATGGGCTGGCACAACAGGCATGTGATTCTTAAAGGGTTGAGCGGGAGCTATGCTTACGCGAGCATGCGGAAGGCACGGGACGCTGGGTGGGTGGCGTATTATGCGCAGTACAGGAAACGGAGAAAACAAAGATCCAAACTGTTCACCCCTCCCGATCGAATCATAATTCACACGTTTACGAGAATGGCTGCCGAAGTGTCGAGTGACATGCGTCAGATCGAGGAATTACTGCTCCAAAAAGCAAAAAACGTATGGCGCTGCGCGGAACCTAATCTCCATTAGTACAGTGCGTTTCACGGGGCGGCTATGGCATATACCGGCCAAGGAATTCAAGCCGGGCGGCTTTCGTCACGCTGCTGACGAAATCGTGCTTTTCATCGGTGTACCGGTCTCGATCATGTTCATATTGTTTCAGCAATTGCTGTTTCAGCATGGCGTACGCGTTTGCGGTCTCCGGATGCAGCCGTAAATAGTCTCTGAAATAAGGCTCACCCCAGTCGCCTGCGTAGCGGACATGCAGGTGATAGACTTTCTCTGCAAAGCCGTCGGGCGTATAACCCCGATTGAAGGACATTTGGAAATGGGGTTCATGCACTTCGCGCATCAATCCCCAGCCGTGATCTGTGAGTGTCTGCCTTACATCATCGACATCCGCTTCCGGGTTCAGCTCAAGCAGCATATCGACGGTCGGTTTGGCGAGAAGTCCGGGAACCGCTGAACTGCCGATATGACTTATTCTAAAGAGGTGCGCACTGAGATAGCCGACAATTTCCGCACGCTGCTCCTCATACCAGTCCGCATAGGCGGGATTATGATCACGCAGGACAATCGGGAACAGTTCCCATAATTCCTCCAAAGTCATCTCATACAATTCTTTGCACGCCATTTGTATCGCCATCCTCACACATCATTTTTGTAAACAAGATTTCATACGGATCATGAGGCTGGCAAAAGCCGCCGACCGCGAGGTACCCTAAGCGTTCATAAAAATGCTGCGCATACTCGTTTTGCTGGGAAGAAGTCATGACGAATGCATACCCTAGATCGCGCATACGGTGTTCCCAATAGAGAGTGAGCGCACGACCAAAACCTTGCCCCCGAAAAGGTTGATCGATGAACAGCTGATACATGAAAGGCAGATTATCCCAAAACAAACCATACCGTAAAAAGCCGACGAGGCGATCCTCTTGATACGCAACAAAGACTTCCTGTCGGATGATTTTTTCTTCCAGTGCGCTCGCAGAAATATGGCGATCGCATTTGTGAATAAGCGTCAGATCCGTTAGAACGGCTGCACGGCATATGATCCTATCCATTACGCGTCCTCCATCCGCGACGCGTGTGTATCTAGGCGTGTAATGATATCTTCCTGAATCGCAGGTGACAGATCCAGGAAATTCACAAACGTACCATGGATACGCATGATATACACACCGCTTGGCGCGTATTTCTTCGGGTTCGCAAGCACACGTCGCAAGATCTCAGGCGTGGTCACATTCATATAGAGATAGAAGGGTGAATCGTTCTCATTCTGCGGGTTGAAAAACAATGGGGCGATGACGCGCCGTTTCATTTCGATGCCCTTCTCATCCATTGTGTCCGAGCGAAAATATTTCGGATCAACACCCAAGTGAGAGGCATACCCGCCGTTAAACTCCATGTATGGCAGTTTCAGAGCAGATAGCATCCGGAAACCTAGGCCCTGATATGCGTCGCCATATAGTGGATCGACGCCATAACTGAGCATATCCCTCGCCGAGCGTCCGTCAGGTAGTGCGCCGACCCAGTACCCGTACAGCAAATGCGTCGTAGGTGTCGACCAGTCCGCGCGGAAGGGTTGCCCCCAGTTGTTACGCAATTGACGCACGCAATTGGATACGCGTTTCGCGATCTCAATGGCTTCCCGGTCCGGCTCATCTAAATTGTTGCCAAACTTGGGGCAGGACTTCACAAACTCATGAATGGACTGATCATGTGCGTAATTGTCTCGCAACGCTGACAGCAACCGCTCCGCGTCCTCTGGCTGTTCTCGCAACAGGTGATCTACCGCGACAAATGAGTCGGCGACGACTGAGAGGCCATGAATCAAGCAGCCGCTGGCATTATACCGAGTTCCTTGATGGGCGGTGTCGCGCGTATCCCAGCCCGTATCCGCTCCGCCCATGAATGTGCTTAGGAAGGGCACGCGCAGGTGGGAGATCGCATGTGTCGCGCGGTTCGCTGCCTCCGCCATCTCGCTCAACACGGATTCCAGCAGACGATAAAACCGCTCTCGGACCGAACTCAACAGCTCCGTCGCATCAGGCTTTTCGAGCGGAATCAACGTTCGGCCGGTGACGGCTGACTCGCCATGGCATAATACCAGCTCCAGAACCTTGGCGAGATTGAGCCAGCTGTTTGTGGTATTCCCATTCTCTTTCCCCATGATCAGAGGTTCTTGGCAGCCGGCAATGGCGTACTCGACGGCATCATTGGGATCGATTCCATATCGCGTCAGCATCGGCAGAATCGTATCGTCATTAAACAGAGAGGGTGTTGGCATGCCCGGAGTGCAGAAGAACCACCCCATCGCGCGGTAGAGCGCGTCCGGTGTGTTTTGATGTAAGCGAACAGATAGAATCGGCTGTGGTAAATTCATATCATAATACGCGTCCAGCAGCGCGTATGTCGTTTCATTTGTTCGATCATCGCCCTTCATGTCACGGCCGCCGAGCAAAATGTTTTGAGAGATTGCCCAGCTGCGGCTGCCCACATTGAAGAACACAAGAAAATGCTTGAACCACGCGGCAGTCTCTTCGCGCGTTGTGTTTTCCATCGCTCGATACGGCTCAAAGATAGAATCCGCGTTGCCGACGGAGAACGCGAATGGGTTTGGCGCTTGCTCGACGCACATGACTTGCCATAGAAGCATATAGGATTGAATCGCTTCCCGCAGATTGCGTGCGCCATATGCGGGTACATGTTCGAGCATGTCGATGAGATGATCTAGCTGCGACGCGCGTTCTCCCGACGCGTTGACACGCTGGTCACGTGCGATTCTCGCGTACCGCTCCGCTAACCGAACAGCACACATCAAGGCTTGGCCAAACAATCGAAGATTCTCAGCTTGGTCGTTTTGGCCACTGGATTCGGCAAGGTTGGCTTTCGCCTCAATCCGCTCATGTAACGCGTATACGCCGTCGCGGAGAGCCGGGCGAAAATCTGGAATGAGGTGGCCAGTCACTTGCTCGACAAAGAACACCACCTCGTCTGTATACGGGCTGAATTGACTGTACACGCCGGATAGTTCACGTACGTAGTCCGTATCCGCCGCCTGCGCGCGCGCCCGCTGGATGCGCGCTTGGTCAATCCGATCGTTGGGCTGAATATCATCAAAAACAGCGTTAGGATCACAGTATCCAGAGAATGTCTCTACTTTGAACGCGGGGTTTATCAATGCATATGTAGGCGCGAACGCGTCCCTTTGGGTTCCCGCGAACACGGCATATTCGCTGAGGGACAAAGGTAACGTGTCGATGATCGATTCAAGGCCCAGCACCGCGCGCCTCTCTTCGGAGAGATCGGGATGGCTTTTTTCCACTTGAAGCATAGCTTCTTTTGCCAAGAACCATCCGTTAAGTTCCGGAAGAGACCGTTCCTCCTGGTATAGCTTTTTCGCTAAATCGGATATGAGGGTGGACTGATTGACTGCCTGCATCATGTGTTTCTCCCTTCAAACGATGCGGTACTACGCGGGAGTTACGATTGTGACACGACGAAACCTGTGTCACGAAACTGGTCTAAAATATGATTAAAGCTGCCATCGGACAAATGTCCGTTTTCGACAGTGTACGGTTTGCCTGCTTTGATCCATTTTTCTTTTCCATACTCATGATATCGCAACGGTTCGATCCGTTTCACGCCAAGTCCTTTTAGCAGTGCAGCAAAAGACGACACATCCGCGTCCGACGCGTTCACTTGGTTGATAAAAGGGATCCGTATGGTCAGATCATCACGCGTCGTCACGACAAGCCGAATATTCGCGACTATCTCCGAGAGGCCACAGCCAGTCAGCGCGCGGTGCCGACGATCATCATAATGCTTGAGATCAATATAGAGATGATCAACCCAATCGATGATCTCACGCAAACGCGGATGTGTACCGTTCGTCTCCAGCGCAGTATTGATCCCTCTTTCCTTAAGCGTACGTGTCACAAGCGAAACCGCTTCCCATTGCACGGTGGGTTCACCGCCCGAGAAGGTTACCCCGCCGCCATCCAGGAAGATCATGCGCGCCTGCTCCGCCTCGTCCACCAATGCGGATACATCTACCACCGTACTGGCGGGGTTTTGAATGTCCATGCTTTCTGGGTTCGCACACCAAGAGCATCTGAGGTTGCATCCTTGCAGATGGTAAACCAAACGATTCCCTGGACCGTCTTGTGAGAAATTGAATCCCTTTTGAAAAATACGCAACTGCTCACGCATCATGTTGTCGCCAAACGCTGCTCATCGCATAGATTGCGCCGGATATTTGTACGTCCTGGCCTGTAATTTGTAGGGTGACATCTTCAGTATCCATGGTGTATGTAGCCGAATATGCGTGGTCTATGAAAAATTCCGCTGTCGTCCGATCCGTAAGTAAGCGCAGACACAGCGCGGCGGGATCCTGAAGAAAGACCGATTGGGTATTCGAAAAATCAATCCGCTGGTGTTTTGGATCGTATACAATAGCAACGCGCCCAAAGCGGATCGTCACTTCTGCGCTCGACTCGATCCGAAGATCCGCGTCGCCTTCCCTTTGGATCGGTATGCTGAGTGGATCACCACCATGCAGACTGATTGTTTGTGCGGTGCTGCGCAGGGAAGCGATCGATGGCAAAGGATTGCGGCAGACTACCATACCAGTGGGCCTGTTTTCCAACGTGAGCAAGCAGGGGAGGCTCATGCATTGGCTGAATGGCATCCCATGATAGCCCATGCTGCTGCCCCAGCCTTCATTGCCGCCCATCCCGCGCACCCAGCTGATGTGGGTGCGTGACGTTTCATCACCAAGACCCATCCAAGTTTGACCAGCGTATGTGCTGTCGCCATAATCCAGCGGCATGCGAGGCCCAGACTGCGTAAAGATCCCGTTCTCGAAGCAGCCGAGCCGCGCGGTGCCGTCCGCGCCATACAGCACCCAGACGGTCTCGCCGCCTTGGGTCTTGAGCTTAAAGATATCCGGGCATTCATAGAGATCCCGCGCGCGCGACGTGCGGAACCAATGGTGGAAGTCTTTGGACTGATAAAAACTCACGCAATTGCCCGTCTCGTCCGTCTCATACACGGCGATTCCAAACCCGCCTTCCGCGAGAGGAAACAACCGCGGGTCGCGCCAACTCTTGCCATCCTGCGTGGGGATCGCGGGCGCTAAAGGAAACGTGGAATAGGTATCGCCTCCATCGACGGAGTATGCCAGCATCTGACCCTTGCTCGGCAGCACGCGGGGTGGATCGGCTTGATAATCCATGGATCCTAGCGCGGTAAAAGCGGAGATGATAGTGTCTGGCCCATAACCCGCCACGCCTTCTTCGTCCACAAGCGCACTGCCGGAGGCGATATGCGTCTCACGGTTCGGCGGCGCTATGGCGTCGTCTTTCTCGACCCAATGAATGGCGTCAGTGCTCACGGCGTGCCCCCAATGAATGTTGACAGCACCGTGATCGGTTCCAAATGGATTGTGCTGATAGTATAAGTGATAGAGGCCCTGGCAAAAAACCAGTCCGTTGGGATCATTCAGCCATCCGCGTCGAGATGAAAAATGGTACTGCGGACGAAGCCGTTCCTGGTAAAGATCAGGGTAGAGCGGATTCCCTTGTGCGATGGGCCCGCCCGGGACGACGCCGTTCAGCACGTCCTTTATCTCCTCGTCAGACTCCAAAACCACAGTTTGCCCCAGATACGCCGTCAAGGCCAACGCGCAATAAAAAGCGGGTTTGGACTGGGTGACGCTAACATGAAACTCTGCGATTTGCCGCCCTTGCGCAGAGACACGAATATACCGCTTTTTCGCTAGCGGATCTACCGGCAAATGCAGATAACCTTCTGATATTATGAATTCTTTGCTTGCCATTGTTATATACCTCCGGTTTGGTGCATCAGCGGCGCGTTTACACGATATAGGTCTTTGAAAAGCGCGTACTGCTCGCGGTATACCTCAGCCCGCGATTCGTTGGGCTGGACGTATTCCTCTTCATAACGCACAATCGCACCACACGCCTCCTCCAGGGACGCATACTCGCCGCACGCGACCATTGCGCAGATCGCAGCACCGAGCGCCGCTTCCTCACGCATAGCTGACGAATACAAAGGACGATGAAACACATCGGCGATGACCTGACGCCAAAGGCTACTCGTCGCGCCGCCTCCGGCTAAAATCAACCGATCGATTGGCAGGTTCAATTGGGTAATGACGCCCATCGCGTCTAGCAAAGAAAACGCGACGCCCTCTAAGACCGCGCGTACCATTGCGGCGCGTTCATGCCGAAGCGTAAGCCCAAAAAATACGCCTTTTGCTTGCGGGTCCATATGCGGCGTCCGTTCGCCTGTCAGATAGGGCAGGAAAATTAGCCCCTCACAGCCGGGAGCGACTTGGGAAGCCTCGGCGTCCAGCGTTTTGTAATCCTTAGTGCATAAGACTTTTTCCAGAAACCAGTTTTGCGACAAGCAAGCACCCAGCGTCGCGCCCATGACATACCATCGGTTTTCTGGCGCGTGACAAAACGTATGGGTGCGAAGTATCGGATCATATACCGGCGCGGATGTGGGCACGAAAATCTGACCGCCGGTCCCCAGCGTGAGAGAGGCGTCGCCGGGTAGCAGAATCCCATTTCCGATCGCTTGCATGGGTTGGTCGCCGCCGCCAAATGCAACGAGCGTACCCTCCGCTAAGCCAAAATACTCCGCTGCATGGGCAGTGAGCCGACCGGCTGTTTGGTAAGGTCTGTGTTTCGCGTCGGGCAAGATCGAATCTGGGATATCGAAGCGATTGAGCAGCGGCTCACTCCAGTCTTGGCGCGCACAGTCGTACATCAGCGTGGAGCAAGCGTCCGTTGGTTCGGTTGCGATCTCGTCGGTCATGCACATTCTCAGGTAGTCTTTGGGAAGCATGACGGATCGAAGTTGATCATACAGCTCCGGCATTTCATCACGCAGCCATAGAATGGTGCTTAGTTGGAAGCCGGGACAGACGGCGTTTTGTGTCCATTTGCCAAGCTGGTCTATGCCAATATCCTTGCGAACACGCTGGCTTTGTTTCGCGGACCGCTGATCGCACCAGATGATGCTTGGGTAGAGTGGTTTTCGGTCTTCCCCTAAGGCGACAAGCCCATGCATCTGGCCTGAAAATCCGATACCGCGAATATTGGTAGCCGGTATCCCCGCCTGCTGTACGGCTTGTGCTATAGCGTCTCGTGCCGCCTCGCACCAAATATCCGGGTTTTGCTGCGCAAAGCCAGGATAGGGCACGTCAATGCCGAGCCCATGGTATCCGATACTCAAGATTGTGCCGTCAGCGCGCACCAAGGCTGCCTTCAAGCCGGATGTCCCAAGATCGATACCAAGATAACAGGGCATCACGCCTCACACTCCACTCACATTCGCTTCCAGGGAAGTTAGCTCGATATCTGACAGCAACAGGCCGCCGTCTCGCGCGAACGCGGATAGGTGGATGCTGTCCGCATCGTGTCTGATGAGGCGCATCACCATCGCTTGTCCGTTTGAGAACACCAAGTCGAATATATCCTCAACTACGGTTAAGTCTATGCCTATTTTCCCGCTTAAGCCGCAAGCGTTCTCAAGACGATTCCTGCCGTCGGCACGTACGAAATCCTGACCGGGACGCGAGATGTTTACGCTGCCACTGCTTGGCGAAAACTCGATGATGTGTTCTTGCCCACCTGGATACGCGAGCGTCAGCCCGAAGCAGCCGGAGCCAGACAGCGTTCCCTTGAGATGAAAGCTCCTCAACCCATCCGCTATGCTCTGTTCTAAGCGGCCCGTGTCACTGGTGAGAGACAGCGATTGTCTCGTCTCCAACGAAACACCATGGTGCATGATCTCGTCCACAACCTTCACGCCGAGCGTACCATCATCACGTTGGAACAATTCATGCGTGATAGCGTTTCCGGCATAGGAACGCTCGCACTCGCCATACTTCAGCTCGCTGCCCTTCTTTGGGCGCATGCGCGCTAGAAACCCGGTGATCAGCCTGCGGTTTTGAAATAATGCCGTCTTCGGTACTTGATTTTCGACAGAATCCAAGATATCATATGTTGGTTTTTGCCATGCCCCAAACGGCTGGCGTGACATCCGATAACGCGCGGTCCCGAAATTGGAGAAGACCAAGTAGTACCAGCCATTCCACTCGAAATAGTCACTGCACTCTGGCTGGTCCGCGTATCCTGGCACGATGAAGGGTTCCAGCTGATCCCAGTACAGCAAATCTCGGCTGACAAGGTGCGCCAAGCAGCCCTGATAACGGCCGGGTTTCGTTAAAGACGTGGTGACCAGCATATGGTATTGTTGGTCCACGCCAAGGAATACCTTGGGATCTCTTGCCGACACGGGTTCGTAGGGGTCGCGTAAGGAGAAGTACTGGCCGGATTTCGTGAAATGAACCCCGTCTTGGCTCCGTGCGCAGGTCAGTTTCGCCGGCGAACCGTCGGACATACGTACAGCATAGAACGCGTAGTGCGTCCCATCCTTCTCAATCAATGAGCCAGTGCAGATGGAGCCTTCCCACTGCTCGGTGATGCCGATCGCTAAGGGATGCTCCGTCCACGTTTTCAGATCAGCCGTAGAGATCTGCGCGAACTGATGCGCCCCAAGCCCGCATTTGCTGCGATGCCCACGGCGGTCGAACAGATAATACAAGCACCAGCGCCCGTCCCTGGCATAAGGCATACAGTCGCCTACACCTGTGTTCAACCCAGGCGCGCGATAGTACTGCATGGCGAACGTACGCCGGTTGTCTTCAGAAACAGCGGAGGGATCAGGTGGCACGAGAGCAAAATCGCACCCTTCGCCCGTGTCAAACGTCCAGTCGCCTTTGGGCAGAATCCCTAGCGGCCACTCTTCATCCGTCAGCAGACCGTCTTGAAAAAGGCGAGCGCTGAAGTGATGCCATTCAAAACGAATCTCGGTTTGCGACGGCGCACGCAAGGTAAATGTATTATTGGATCGAAGCACTTTATACTGCCACGCGGGTGGTTCGTAGGACGATTCGCTCATAGCTGCCGTGTCCGGCGTGGTTGAGAAATCGACTGTCAAACCGTCACCCTCGCGTTTGACGGTCAGAAAATCTGTCTCGCCCGTCCGTAGGGTTAGCGTCGTGGCATCGGATTCGGGATGGATCTGGAGAGTAAACGCCCACGCGCCTTGCAAGGGCTTGATTGTACCGATCATAGAACCTCCTCACTGTGGACGCTAGCTGGCGGACGGCTCTTCTTGCCACACATCCGCTGCGGATTCCGCGACATCCCCGAAAGCGGCGCTGGGCTGGTCGAGCATACGCTCAAGCACCAGCGCGCTCGCGCCTAGCAGCATCGTGTCGCCGCGCAATCCGCTGACCATGATGGTCAGGTTGTCATATACATCCTTCATCAGGTAGCTATGCAATACCTGCTGAACAGTTTCGAGGAATAAAGCGCCGCCATTCACGAGCGGGTCACCAAAAACAACAACGTTGGGGTTGAGCGTGTTGATAACGCTGACCAGACCAAAGGCCAGATAGCTGACGGTTCGTCTGTACACCTGACATGCCGCAGCATCCCCTCCCCGCACCATCGACAGAATCCGTCTCGCGGTGATGGGTGTGGTGGTGATCGACGGGAGCAGCGGATCACATCTAACGCGCCTGTATTCCTGTTCCATCGCGCGTGTAGAGCCATACAGCTCAAGGCATCCATGATTCCCGCACTCGCATCTTGGGCCGTTGATATCAATGGAAGTATGGCCGATTTCTCCGGCAAAGCCCAGCGCTCCGCGATAGATTCGCCCGTCAATGATGAGACCGGCTCCTATGCCTCGGTCACAAGCCACGAAAAGCAAGTTGCCGTCATGGGTGTGATGGCCGTACCATTGTTCAGCCAAAGCGCCGCAGTTGGCGTCGTGGTCTAAAAATATAGGCAAGCCAAGCAGCTCGCGGAGCTCACCGCTGATGTCGATTTGATCCCATCCCGGAAAACCACTCATCAGTGTAATACGGTTATTGCGGGCGTCAAACGGCCCTGGGAGCGCCACGCCAACACCCAGTATGGGGATATCCACTGAGTTGACAAGTTCATGAATCATCTCTTTCATGCGGTCCATAGATGCGCGCGCGCCGTAAAATGCGTCGATAGGCACCTCTTTCATCTGAATCAGGCCGCCCATGATATCAAACAGAGCGACACGCAGATAGTCGCGGTTCAGCCGCACCGAGAGGATCAAATACTTATCGCTGTTGAGCTTCAACCGCACGGGCTTGCGCCCCGCCGACACGGTCTGCGGATTGTCAATCTTCTCTGTCTCCGAAACAAGACCCCACATCATCAATTGCTTTACGATCTTCGTGATCGTCGCCTGTTTCAGGCTGACCGTCTCCACCAAGCGCACGCGGCTGCAATCGGGATCATTGTGAATCGCCCGAATGACAAGCGCCAAGTTGTTTTCCTTCTGCGCGTCTTGGTTAATCCGTTGTTTCCAATGCATGCGGCGGCTTTCCTTCCGACGACGATTGTCATGATGTCCCTATCAAACAATCGGCATGAATTACGTTACAGCGTGTAGTATATCAGGAATTATGAGGGTTGTCAAGACATCGATTCACCATAATTCGATCCTCGCCGCGCCGCAGAGCATAACGTGCGGATCATGGTTTTATAATTTAGAACCAATACAAGCGAGAAATTGTTGGATATTTTTTAGGTTTGCTTCTTGACAACCTCATAGGATCGTGTTACAATTCTTCACGGCGCAAAATATTTACGCAGCGGCTCGAGAGAGGAGCTGGAGTCAGTTGGTAGGTTATAGCAGAGCTTCCATGGGATCGACAATGCTACGGATCAAGCGTGCGTGGCAACTCTATCTGCTTCTGATTCCGGCAGTAGCCTGTATCATCTTGTTCGCGTATGCCCCGATGTATGGCATACAGATTGCTTTCCGTGACTTTAAGGCGAATCTCGGCTTCCTAAAAAGTCCGTGGGTCGGCTTAAAATATTTCCAGCAATTTGTAGCATTATCCAATTTTTGGCAATTGATTCAGAACACTCTGCTGATCAGCGTGTATTCCATCCTGTTTGGGTTTCCGGCGCCTATTCTACTTGCACTGATGCTCAATCAATTGCGCTTCGCACGCTTCCAGAAATTTGTACAAACGATTTCGTACGCGCCCTACTTTATCTCCACAGTGGTTTTGGTTTCCATGCTGAATATCTTTCTGGCGCCTTCCACTGGATTTGTCAATAACATTATTGTGAGCTTCGGCGGAAAGGCCGTCACGTTTACCGGCCGAGCAGAATGGTTCCGCACTGTCTATGTCGCATCGGGCGTGTGGCAGGGCATAGGCTGGGGTGCCATCGTGTACCTCGCCTCGCTCAGCGGCGTAAACCCCGAACTGTATGAAGCCGCGATGGTCGACGGGGCGACGCGTTTTCAGCGTGTATGGCACATTGATATACCGGGAATTTTGCCTACGGTTGTTATTATGTTCATTCTGCAAATGGGTTCGCTGATGAATGTCGGTTATGAGAAAGCGTATCTGATGCAGAATGCACTGAACAATCAAGTCTCCGAAATTATATCGACCTATGTGTACAAAATTGGTTTACTCAACGCTAAATTCAGCTTTTCGACCGCAGTCGGGTTGTTTAACTCCTTGATCAACTTTATCCTTGTGGTGTCGACCAATATGATCAGTCAGCGATTAACGCAAACGTCGCTTTGGTAGATGGGCGCGGAGGTTAGTGATGATTCATACTCCTATGACAGTGGTTTCTCTGTCTTCGCGAAGCAGAAGGATTCGTGAGCCGATATCCGATCGGATATTTACGTTTGTTGTCGTGTTGATCTTGGCTGCATTGGCTTTGATCATGATTTATCCGATCTACTTTATCTTGGTCGCTTCCCTGACTGACCCCATGGTCGTCAACCGCGGCGGATTACTGCTCTACCCAAAAGTATTCTATGCAAAGGGTTATGCACGCATCTATCATTATAAGCCGCTTTGGTCTGGATATAGGAACTCCCTTGTATATATGCTGCTTGGCACATTGGTCAACATGATCGTAACGATTCCGGGCGCGTACGCCCTTTCGCGCAAGGATATGCCGGGTGGCGGGTGGATCATGAAGATATTCGCGTTCACGATGTTCTTTTCCGGCGGCTTGATCCCCTCTTATCTGGTAAACAGCGCGCTTGGACTGAGAAACAACCTTTGGGCAATGATCTTCCCCACGGCGTTGAGTGTGTGGAACATGATCATCGCGCGAACCTTCTTCGAATCCAGTCTACCGCAAGATATGCTGGAAGCAGCGCATATCGATGGATGCAGCGATATTCGATATTTTACGACGATGGCACTGCCGCTTTCCAAAGCAATGCTCGCGGTCATTGTGCTGTTTTACGCCGTAGGACATTGGAACGGGTATTTTCACGCGCTCATCTATCTTAACAAGGAAACACAGTTTCCGCTGCAGCTTGTGCTCAGAAATCTGTTGATTATCAACCAAATCACGTCCAGCTCCATGGCCGAGGACATGATGAATCTGACGGATAAGATCCGCATCGCCGAGCAGCTGAAATACGGCGTGATCGTCGTCGCATCGCTGCCGCTGCTGATCTTGTATCCTTTCCTGCAGCGCTATTTTGTCCAAGGTGTGATGATTGGGTCAATTAAAGGCTGACGGTCTGTCGCCTTGATTGAGATACGCGCCAAAACCAAAAACGGTGCGTATCGAGTAAAAAGGAGGAGTTCTTAATGAAGAAACTTGTTACCCTGCTTCTCGCTGTGGCATTGGCGGCTGCTGTATGCATGCCCGCAATGGGCGAGGTGGTGTATCCTCTGGTGCAGCCCGGGGAATCGATTACGCTGCGTGTTGTTTTCAGCAAGAACGCGATAGCAAAACCTCTCGCGGAGATGAAGATCATCAAAGACCTTCAGGAAATTTCCGGCGTGACGTTTGACATCGTCGAAATCCCCAGTGACGGTTTCGACGAGAAGAAGAACCTCATGATCGTCAGCGGCGATCTGCCAGATGTCTTCTTCCAGGGCTTGAATACGAACGATATTATAAACTACAAGGACCAGGATATCTTCATCCCTGTAACCGAGCTGATCGAAACTTCTATGCCTAACCTGAAGGGGATCTTGGATACGCACCCCGAATACAAAGCCGCGATGGTCGCGCCGGACGGCGAGATCTGGGGTTTCCCGCGTATCGAGGAAATGTATGGCTTGGTTTGCAACCAGGGCATCCTCTCCGTGAATCAGACATGGCTGACTCAACTTGGGCTGTCGATCCCCAAAACGGTGGATGAATTCAAGGACATGCTCATTGCCTTCCGCGATGGGGATCCGAACGGAAATGGCGTGGCGGACGAAATTCCGTTCATGTTCCGGATTGGGGAATCGAAAATCGGTTCCTGGCGCAACAATCAATCCATCGGCCAGTTCTTTGGCTGCTGGGGTCAGGCGGATACTGGTGACCGTCTGGCGCTGAATGATGGCAAGGTGATCAGCACTGCTGTTACCGACGCGTATAAGGAAGGCCTGAAATACTTCGCGGATCTGTGGAAAGAGGGCCTCATTGACCCCGACATGCCGCTTAATGACGGCGCGGCCTACCAGGCCAAACTTAACGCGAATCCTGCGATCGTCGGTGCTGTTGAGTTCTTCTCGATCATCGATGTGGTTCCAGCAGACCGCCGCGCAGAATATGTGGCGATCCCCTATCTTACAGGTCCAAACGGCGAGTACGGTGTCAAGGACAACATCTCCGAGATGCACAGCGTCGTGATGGCCGGCATTACCACTGCTTGCAAGTACCCGGAAATCGCGGCGTCGGTGGTGGACCTGAGTTATGATCCGCAGCGCTCCGTTGAGATCAACTGGGGTCCCATTGACGAATACTATGAACTGGATCCCAACGGTGTGATGCAGTGGATGACGTATGATATCCTGCCAGCAGGCATTGATACTTTCAGCCAGCTGCGTCAATATTCGACGCCGGTCAGCACCAACATCGTGCTGAACGAATACTATGACACCGTCGTAGCGTACCCGCTAGACGCAGCCGACCTGTACAGCGACATGACAAAAGTCGGCTTCATCGAGAAGCATCTGTCTGACCCGATTATTCCTCCGCATATGTGGTATGACCCAGAAGACCAGGAGCGGATATCGTTAATCAGCGGGCAGATCTACAACCTGATCGATAACTACAACGCCACCGCGATCACGGACGGCAATGTTGACGCGACTTGGGACGCCTACATCGCTTCGCTCGAGACGGCTGGCTTAAGCGAGTACTTGTCGATTGTACAGAAAACGTATGACGCATACGCCCTCGTGCTTGATACATTTATCGCGGGCGTGAAGTAAACCTAATCACAGCTAATGCGTTAGTTTTCGGAGCGCTGAGTACGATGCTCGGCGCTCCGTTTCTATCTCGAACGCGGTATAGTCGTTCAGTCAGAAATCAAACCGTGGATCGTTTGTAAGTGTGCGACCCAATACAGATTGTCAAAAAAAGACAGCGACGCCTTGTTCGCCGCCGCCAAGCGCCGCCGATATCGAGGCGCATTCGCGGCTTGGCGTCGCTTGCTCCCGTCTGCATGAAGCAATTGGGGGCTTTTATAGAAAGCCAACTTGATAAGTTATAAGCCCGCTGCGCTTATGCTGTTGAGAAACGAACTAGAATAGCTCCAAATTGCTGCGCAGAATGATGCGTGGATTGAGCAGCACTGTATCTTCGACCTGCAGTCCGTCCGCAAGTGCGTGATAAAGCATTTTCAGACCCCGCCGTCCCTGCTCGTACTGATCCTGAAATATGGACGCAGTCACAATCCCCTGCGCTATATATGCCCGCAACTTCGGGTAGATATCAGAAGTGATCAGCAGGATCTTACCGGCCATCCCCTGGTCAATAACAGCATGGATTACCTCTTCGGAGTTAAAGCTATTTACATAAATCGCACCCAAATCAGGGTATGCGGATAAAGCGCGGACGGTCTCCCGGTATGCCCGCTCCTTCGAATCAAAATGATGATAGATTGTTGCAACCCGCAAGGGCGTGTCCGAAAGTTGTTCGTAAAAGCCCGCCACGATCTCGCTATGTATGCTGTCGGGCAGAAGCCCGCCGGAGGCAATAGCCACGCTTTTTTCTCGGTCTACCCAACGATACAAGAGCTCAGCGACCATGCGGCCCGCCACTCTGCCGTTGTGGCGCAGGCAGAATTGCCGAAGAGCAGGGGCTACATCGTTGACGGCCGTAGCCACATAGACGTTTTTTCTCTTCAGATACCGAAAGCTGTCCGCTTCCTTGGCGCATATAAGTGCGCCGTCATATCGCTTATCCCCTACGGAGCGCAGAGTACTCTCAAGGTATGCATCACCCTCCGGACGGTCATAAAGACCCTCGTCATAGTTGAAATAATCAACAGTAATGTTATAATCACGCAACTCTTCAGCGCCATTTCTGGCGCCGTCCATGAATTGATTGTGAAACTCTGGGAAGTTGGTGAAACCTATGACGGCAATGGTCACCGGCTCGCGGGCTAAGCTTCTGGCAAGGGAATTTGCCTTATACCCCATTTCCTTCGACTTCTCCATCACCAACCCGCGTGTTTCATCGCTGACCTTTGGCTTGCCGGTCAGTGCACGATTCACCGTGGCGGTGGATATGCCCAGCGCCTTTGCTATATCATAGATCGTTACTCTTTTCTCCACTGAATGCATTACCCCGTTTTTTTGTAGTGGATTACTTTGACAAACAGTGTTATCACCTAATAAGGCGCTATGCAAGCAGCAGGTGAGCGCTTGAGCGCGAGTATGGATATTACCTCCTATGAAGCGAAGCCTTTCGCGATCTCGCGCTATATTTCCTTTTCGACACCGGCGTATGTTTTCCTGTCATACTGAAAGGAAAAATGCGGAACCTCCATGAAAAGCTTCGCGTCCATACGCCCTCATCTCCTCTGGCTTTTAGAGATTTGCGATCGTCCCTTCATTTTCAATCAGCTGATCCCCGTACGTTTCGATATCCGTCAGAGATAGGTAGGCGATGTTCCCCTTATTGTGCAGGAAAGAAATCGCATTTGGCAGCATATTCCGATGGGTGGCGATCTGTACGCTCAATCTGTCAACATTCGTGCCGCGTTCGATCGTCAGGGTAGAGATCGCTGTGGCAGTTTCACAGCGATGCAGATTTTCTATACTTAGGCTGCCTATGTTCACATCCGCTTCAGCCCATATGAGGGGATACACAAAGGTTCCGTCCTTACGGTATACGCTTAGGCGCGGCGCTTTGGCAGCGTAGATATTGCGAAAACTAAGGTTATCATAGTTTCCTTTGCGAAAGGCATCCCCCAGATGAAAATATTTGGTGATGCCTATGCAGTATTGATAAAACGTGCCATACACATTGGCGATACTGATATTACGCACAGGCGAGCCTGTGGATAGCAGTCGCACGGCGCTGTGGCAATCGTCCGCAAAGAGACCGTCTATCTGGATATTTTCGATCGCGCCGGGATATCCTTCGTCCGCGTTGAGTGCCACCATATCATCGTAGCAGCTTCCCTTCAGGTTACGGATTACACCCATGCGACACCCGCTGCACAGATGCACACCGTCCATATTGACCGCCCACGGATTGCCATAATTGAAATCAAATACAAGATCCTCCACGGTAAAGCTCTCTGTCTCGCCGATCCACAGGCAGAATGTGACCGGATCCTGAAACGTCATCTCCCGAACAGTCAACCCTTTCACGCGCCTAAACCGCATACAAAAACCGCTATAGATATCGTTGTCGTCGGGATACTTTTTGCCGCTGGCAGCTGGAAAATGAAGGGGGTTTTTAGATTGACCCATGTTGTTCATGTCCCATATCCCGCCGCATACGGCGATATCACGGCTGCCGTCAGTTTGATCCACGTTTTCAAGCATCACGCAATCACTGCCGTCCATCAGGCGGATACGCGTAAAGCGGTCCAGCCGCAGCTGCTGGTATGAATGAATGCGTAGTGGCTTGCTAATTGAGTAAAATTGCGCTGGCGCTGGCAAATATACAATGGATTGCCGGGTATCCAGCAGATCTTGAATTCCTGGCGCGTCGTCGTGACTTCCGTCACCATAGATTGTATTCATAATCATCCTCCTATCATGTCGTCAACTTGGTTCATACGGTATTACTCTTTCACAGAGCCCACCACAATGCCCTTTATGAAATAACGCTGCACAAACGGGTATACGCACATTATCGGCAGCGCGCCAAGTAGAATCTGCGCCATACGCAGTGTCTTTTGTCCCACGCTGGAGAGGCGCTGCATATCCGCCGGGGATAAGGATGCTGTGCTCATAAAATTAGCCTGAGCAACCAGGGAGTATAGGTAGCTCGACAGCGGATAGCTCGTGAGCGAATTCATATAGATGAAACCGTCAAACCAAGAATTCCAATGGTTGACGGCTGTAAATAGCAATATCGTGGCCAGAGAAGGCAGGGACAACGGCAGGAATACGCGCACAAGTGTTGTCATGCTGCTAGCGCCATCCAGACGTGCCGCTTCTTCCAAGGCTTTTGGTATACCGCGAAAGAAATTCACCATCATCACAACATACCAGACCGGCACCGCGCCGGGCAGTACCAATGCCCACAGCGAATTGATGAGGCCAAGTTTGCTGACCACCAGATAGGTAGGAACAAGACCGCCGCCGAAGAACATGGTAACGGCCAAAAACCAGACATATACCGTCCGAAAATGGAACTGCTCTTTTTCCCGGGATAGCGGAAACGCGGTGATTACGCAGAGCATCACATTGAGTGTTACACCTAAAGCCACGCGTTTGAGAGTTATGATAAGCGCGGTGAAAAATTCCGATTTTCCGGCCAGGAACGAATAGGCTTGAAGTGTAAACCCCCTGGGCCAGAAGGTGACGGCACCAGCTTCGGCGAAACTTGAGGAGGACAGCGATATCGCCAAGAGATGGATCATTGGCAATATGCAGATCATCGTGACCGCAGCGAGGAAAACTGTGTTGCAGCATACAAATACTTTGCGCGAAAAGCTGGCGTTCATACTGTACCTCCCGTCTAAAATATTCTGTAGTCGCTGACACGATATGCCGTATAATATGCAATGCCCACCATTGCCAAAGAGATGATTGATTTATAAAGTCCGGCGGCGGCCGCAGGCGCAAGCTGACCGTTTACCAAGCCCAGCCTGTACACCAGCGTATCAATGATGTCCACGGTCTCATATACCAAAGGGTTATAGAGTATAAGTATTTGCTCAAAGCCCGCCGTGAGCAGACTTCCGATGGACAGAGTCGAAATCAGCACTATTATCGGCTGCATGCCGGGCAGCGTGATATGCCAGGTTTGGCGCGGTCTGCCGCAGCCGTCGATGGAAGCTGACTCATACAGTCCGGGATCAACGTTGGTGATAGCGGCCAGGAAAATAATAATGTTGTAACCCATACCTTTCCAAACATCCGTTGAAACCAGCACGAATCGAAACCATTTGTTGGAAGCCAGGAAAAAAACGTTGTTCCCCGAGAGTGCGCCGATGATCTTGTTGATAGGACCGCTCAGAGAAAAAATCTCCAGCACGATGCCGCCCAATATTGACCAGGACAGGAAGAATGGCAGGAAAATGCCGACTTGCACCCCCCGCTTGAACCATGATCGCGTACATTCGTTGATCAAAAGGGATAGCGACAGCGTAACTGTCAGGTTTGTAATAATCTTAAGAACTGCGATGATCACTGTGTTCCACATCGCTCTGCTGAATTCTGGCATGCTGAATAAATATTCGAAATTGCCCCACCCAATGAACTTGCTTTTCCAGAAGGATAACAGAACATTAAACTTTTGAAACGCCATCACAATCCCGAACATCGGAATATAAGAGAAAATGAATACCAACACCACTGCCGGCAGCATCATCATATGGAATGGTAGTTCCCTGACGAAACGCGCCCGACGACGCAGAGGCTGACGCCGTGTGATACTGGAAAGAGGCATTGATTTTCCTCCATATTTTCCCGTCAAAAGCAAGGTTTCGCACTGCGCCGGCGAGAAGGAAAAAGCCAAGAAGGGCGGATGTAACATCCGCCCGCAGTCTATTGATTTATTGGAGCGCTTTCCATTGCTCGTTGACTTCGCTAGTCCAATCGCTGCCACCCAATGCCTGCCAGTTGTTCACGAATTCTTGCCAGGACGTCTCGTCGACTTCACCCATGATGAAGCGGCTGACATATTCTGTGAGCATGCTGTCGAGTGAGGCGAAGCGATCCTGTTCGGTCGGAGTGGCGGCGCCGTAGAACTCACTTTGTATGATATGACCCGCGTCGGCCATTTGAATCGCCATGCCAATACCGGAGTCCTTTGCTGCGCGGGAGAACCACCACCCCCAAGCCATTGGGTACTCTTCGTCCGCACGGTCAAGGGTGGGCAACTTCAACACTTCCTCATAAAGCGTAACGTTCTCGGGAATGATCAGCTTGCTGGGATCGCCGGATTCCAGCGCCGCGTTAACATTGTACCACTGCTCCCGGTACATGGAAGGCGGCGTCACATAGGCGGGGAACCATGTAAACAGGTTCACATTCTCAGGATTGGCGGCAATTTCAGGATAGGCCTCCATTTGCATCTCTTCGGTCATGCCGAAATGCCAATCATAGTTTATATTGATCATCTTGACTAGCGCTTCCTCAGCACCCACAGGCGCGCTCTTAAGCACAAGACAATAGGCGTTGGTCAGCTTTACGGGGTTGACGGCATAGCCCATGCCATTCTCGTCCAAGATAGGCAGACAGGCCCACTCTGCCTCAAGATCTGCGGTTTTGTTCAGGTAGGGCGAGCTGAGACCATAGTACCACCAGTGGCCCATGATGCCAACTCTTGAACCGACCACGTTCTCTGTGTTCTGCGCGGAGACCTTCGTTGCGAATTCCTTGTCAATAGCACCTGATTTATACAAATTTGATAAAGCGATCAGCGCATCCAGCATTTCCGGCTGGATTGCCCCATACTCAAGCACTCCGTCTTTTTTGAGCCAGGACTTGGGATATGCGCCAAAGCATTCAAATACCCAATTGAGGCTGTTGCCAGCCAGCGGGTTGTTGTATGCGCCAATGGGAAATTTGTCCGGATACCCTTCGGCAAAGGCATACGCCATGTCCAGCAGCTCCTGCCGGTTTGTCGGCTGCGTGATACCAAGTGTATCTGCCCAGTCCTTGCGGTAATAGATCAGCTGCGTCGACAGCAGCGTGTCGTCGTTCGAGGGAATGGCATAGATCCGCCCGTCAATTGCAATTTCGTCGAAGGCACGGTTGTCCAGCAGCTCATGCCCGTCCTTGATTGCTTGCAGACCCCATTCCTCCCAGGCATCCGTCAGATCCCGTAACATGTCCGCTTCCAAGAGCTGGAGGTACATGGGCTCGTTGTCCACGCCAAGCATAAGCACATCGGGCAGGTAACCTGAAGCGAGTGACAGCTGCAGCTTTTGCTGAACCTGATCGGCAGGCACCACCCACATCCAGTCCAACGTGATGCCCAAGTAGTTCTTCAGCATGTCGTTACCAAAGAACGTTTCCGGCGTCTCTCCGTGTAGACTCTCATGGCTGGGCGATGAATAATCGGCTACGACCTTGAGCGTGATGGGTGTTTCCATCGGGGCGAGCGGATCGCTCTGCGCAAGCGATGGCGCTGCCGTCATCAGCATGACAAGAGCCAGCACTAGGATAGTGAACCGTTTCATGTACGAGTCCTCCTTTTTTGATCCGAGCAGTACTATATCCTCTATTGCCAGCCGGCAATCGGACTCGGGTGAGCAGACAGCCATGGCGTAAGCGGTTACGCCAAAGAAAACAACATCAATTATCTTTGCAAATTGTACCTCACTTTTTGTCGGGTGTCAACAGTTCAGGGCGAAATCATTTACTTATCAGGGAGCCTCCCTAATTCGGCAGGTATTCACAACAAAGCACCAAAAAAACTCAACAACGACAAGGAAATACAGCCAGATTTTCATGTCAAATTGTTGAATATTTTAGTTGCGGATTATGCGAGACTGTGGTATAATGGTCCCATATCTACTCAGGAGGCGAGTGTATGCGGCTTCACAAGGGACTGTCTAACGGGCGGTTGTATCTGTCCATCGTCGAAGGTTACCGCGATCCCATCACTAAGAAGGTCAAAACTCGTACCCTGCGTTCGCTGGGTTACGCTGATTCGTTAGCGAAGATAAACGGCGACCCAGTCGCGTTCGGGATGCGTACACTCGAGGAAATGAAACTTGCAGCCGCCTGCGAGCACACAGCGGACAAGGTTTCAATACACTCAAACGAAAGACTGTCTGAGAGCGTTTCGTATAACAAACTGCTGGGATACGCTCCCCTGCTAAGGGAGTAGCGTGCGAAAGTGCGGCCCGGGTTCGAATCCCGGCTTCTCCGCCAAAACGCTGAGAATCCTTGCTGGATAAGGGTTTCCAGCGTTATTTATGTTTCGCTGAAGTCCTCGCATGTCCAGAGAAATACCGGCAAAAACAGCCCTACCGACAACATTACCGACAACAAAAAAGAGGCGGCCTTTCGACCGCCCATCCCATTACGCCGCGTCTTACGGCTCGACACCAGGATCATGTGCGTTAATATAGTTCTGACCGCTTGCGTGGAGTCGTAGTAGTGCCGTCTGTGCGACCGCGCTTCCTGTTATAGCCATTAACTCACCACCTAACGATTATATAGCCGGAGGGCTGTTGTGTGATCTCCATTTGGGCGGTACACGTATCCAGAACAAGCAGTCATCGTGCGGTCTACGTTCAAAATTTTTCTGATGTGTTTCAAGGCATTGCCATTCGGCGTCTGCGTACAAGACAAAGCCGCCTTCGTATAAGGTGGTGCCCGTCTCTATGCTCGACCAAATGGGAGATTCATCATTGATGCGATCGCTTGTACTGATCATGCTGAAACCTTCCACAATGCCGGAACCGTGTGCGGCTCCCATACGTTCACGCCTGTACTCTGGATGGCTTCATAAACCTTGCCGTCAGTCGGATCGCGGCGTTTATCGCCGACCTTTAACCCCGTCTCGCCGCTCGCCCAGTCCAATATCTGCCCCGGCGCGACGGCCTGCTGCACCGACGCATATACCGCCAGCATCCCCACGCCGTCCGGCTTCTGATGCGCTTGCGCAGTGTGTTCCTGCATGACACGGTAAAGGCCAGCGCCATGACGCAGTATATCGCCTTGCTTGTAGGTTTCGCCCGTTGTCCACGTCGGGAATAACCCAGCCATATCAATCAGTGAGGCTTCATCAACCGTGTCCGCCGCCTGTTTGCGCAGCATTGGTAACGCCGCCGTTGCCGCCCGAATCCGCCGTGCCGCGTCACGCATACTATCCGCCATACATCATCCCTCCCCTGTCATTTCTTCGATGATTTCATAAAGTGTGTCGCCGCCTTTTGGTATGATGGGTTTATCCGGCCATTGGATGGAGTAGGGGAACCCATCTTGATCGCTTACATCACGCAAGGCTTGACGGTAGACGACGACTGCCGAGCGGCTGTTATCTGGAATGGGATAATCAATCGTAACAAGGTAGTCTGTCTTCGAAAGCAGTTCATCGCGGACGTCACGAACGCGCTGCGCTTCCTGAGCGAAATCCTCTGCTTTGAGCATATCCAGCCAAACGCCTGTATTGGTGGCGACATCATCCGCTAACGTATCGCGCCACGGGCGATAGGCTGCATAGTATTCATAGTCGTACATTGTCTCGCCATCATTGGAGGTGAGTTCATTGACCGTCGCTGGGTCTACCAATACTATCCGCACCTCGTTCCCATCCGTCAGGTTTTCTACACGCACCAACGGTGGATAGCTTGCGCTTTGCTCTTTCGGCACAACCGATCATTCCTTTCATTCGTCTAATTTTTACAAACGGCTTTATTCGTTTCAGATAGTAGTTATAGCTATCGGAATGCTGGATAAATCCGAAATAGGATACCATAGCCTGACAATCGCCGATTGAAGGGTTTCTTTTGCGCGCGATCTTTCGCGCGCGCCGCGCAATGCGCAGAGACAGCCGCCGTCTGATTGTCGTATATACCTTATATTACGAGAGTTGGATACGTCGGGGGCTCCGCCCCCAATCCCCCTACGCGGGGGAACGGTAAAGGAGGCGCGCGCCGAAGGCCCAGGTCGCAAGCGACGCGGCGTAGGCCGCGTACCAGTACCACGCACCGCAAGCCACGCCGTCAAGCGCGAAGCCGCCGACACGGGGCGCGTAATCACCTGTATTCTGGTAATAGTAGTCAGGTATATACGTGGTGCTGCCACCGCCGCCCTCGCCCGGCGCGAACGCCCATGGCGCGGCATTGGAAAACATGAAGTTCTTCAAGTATCCGTTAGCCGACGGTGCGATTCCGATAGATGAGTATCCGTTTCCTGCCGTGAACTGAGTGTCGTTATACTTCGATGGATCGGCGCATACAAACCACTCGCGAGCGCGGACGTTACATCCGTCGATGTTGGTATAAGCGTTGCCGCCCAATCCTTCCCATCCGCGATAGGAGTTTTGACTGCGGGTTAGACGAGGCATTTGCGTCGCTTGTTCTGTTGAACGTAAACATGGCCCTGACTCTCCTTATGCTGTATAGAGGATGGGATTGTAATGATTTCATAAATTTTACCGGACTATCTCATACAGTGTTTTATGACATAATACATAACAAAAAGAAATGCCTTGAGGAAGCAACTATGCACTCGATTTTGTTACCTATAGCACCTGGATATGTCATAGGCAAGCGGATATTGGTGATGAGTAAGGTGTATTCGCCTGAGCTTAGTAAAGTACTCATTGGGAAACTCAAAAATACCCATATGCACAGGATAGGGAAGTTACCCAAAACATCAAGTGCGTTGTGGATATTATCCTTGAAGCGGTTACACATGGTAATGACAGCCTACTAAGTCAAAACGGTTTGGTTTGGGCGGTCGTCAGTATGCAAAACAGCGAGTAGAATTGCGTACGAAATTCGTACGCAATTATTTGAAAATAATCCACGCCCTCAATCAAGCCAGATTTGGATGTAATAAAAGGTATGTTAAGGTAAAGATGGTGATAAATAGATGCCTGATGACATCGGTGTACGGTTAGTTGCTGAACAAGAAAAGGAGTTCAAGCAGTCATTAACCGATATTAATGCTACATTAAAGACCTTGGGTAGCGAATTAAAGCTAGTTGCAAGTGAATTTGATAAAGGCGATACTTCTACAGCTAAATTCACTAAAACTAATGAAGTATTATCCAAAGAGATAGAAGCGCAGAAATCAAAGGTAGAAACCCTAAAGTCTGCTCTGGCTGCGGCTTCTGAAGAATACGGTACATCGGATAAAAGAACCCAGGCTTGGCAGCAGAAATTGAATTTAGCTTCTGTAGAGCTCAACGGCATGGAACGCGAGCTCGGCAACAACGAGAAAGCCATGCAGGGCCTCGGAAACGAGATGGATGACACAGGCCAAAAAACCAGCAAATTCGGTGAATTGCTGAAAGCCAACCTCACAGCCGAAGCGATTATGGCTGGTGTCAAAGCAATTGTAAACGGTATCAAGGAACTGGGCGGAGCCTTGGTTGATGGCGCGAAGGCGTTGGCAGAAACCACTATCGAAACGGCCAGGTATGCAGACAATATCAAAACCCTAAGCGTAATAACAGGCGTGGGAACCGATACTCTGCAGGCGTATAGTTATGCTGCTGAACTGATTGACACGTCACTGGAAACGATGACCGGCAGCATGGCGAAAAATGTCAAGAGTATGAATAGCGCGGCCGGCGGCAGTAAAACGGCGTCAGAGGCGTATGCGCAACTGGGCGTCAGCGTTACCGATAGCAGTGGCCATTTGCGAAACGGTGAGACAGTCTATTGGGAACCGATCTGCCTCTGGGCGGGATCATTTTCGTTGAGGAATTGAGGGTAATGCAGGTGAACAGCGAGCGGGATGAATCCCTGCCGGAGCGCGTGTCTGCAATACCCTTTGGCACGTTCGGCGTTCCGCACCGGTTCACTTTGGTAGGGACTGCAAATATAAGCTATTTCCATGAGATTATCCTTTCTTATACCATAAACTTTCAAATCCCTCAGCTCTAAGCTTGAGATCAGGCGCCCACGCAGGGGAACGTGTCATTAATTTGACTACCGCATCAACCGAAACTTTTGGAGACGCTTCTACCACAACTTCGTCATGGCAGTGGAGGACAATGCTCAACCCCGTGCGTTCAAGCCGCTGCATCGCGTCGCATAGCACGTCGCGGGCAATTCCTTGTATACAATTCTCCACCAGGCGAGCACCATATGTTTCCAACCGGCACCATTTATGCTGCGGTCCTTCACCGTCGTAGGTGATCTGCTCATAGCCGTATCAAGCCGAACAGCGCGAAGCGTTGGAACGCGTCACCGCTATCGAGCTTGAGATTTCGGATGCGGTTTCGTCGAAGGAAAGCGTGAATCGGTTCGTCGAAATCATCCGGAAATATACCGAGCCGCTCACGGTTCTGACAAGGGAAATCGTGCTCGACCTGATAGAAAAGATCGTCATCCACGAACCGATAGGTACTCCTCACCAGCACAACAAGAAATTCAAGCTAGAAATTTACTACCGGTTCATCGGTTCTTTTCGCCCGAATGTATCCTTATAAATAGCACTCCCACGAGTGCTAGGGCTACGATTTTCTTAACCATCAGGGGATCCTCCTTTTTATTTGGTTATAAGGTTGGACGAAGGAACGAGTAAAATAGTTCCAGAATTTGGTAATTGTTTGGAGGCTGGAGAGGTACTAAACAGCCGTAATTAACTTCTCCAATACATCCACTGTGGTAAACATAGAATTTAGCTTAACAGGTCTATTTAGTTTCTTTGCCAGTGTTGTGATTTCTGTTCTAAAATCGACATAGACATCAGAAATATAGAAAACTTGAATAATCCTGCCTTCCTCTCGGATAACAGTTATATGAACATGCGGATTACTCAAACTCTCACGGATAAACTTATCACGAATGGCAATAGCTTCTTTCTGCCTCTCTACTAATTCATGTCTATTCTTTACTTTTTTTCTCTCAAGGCTTTCCCAATAC
>BNUH01000015.1 GCA_025997215.1 Clostridia bacterium | reverse complement strand
ACCAGCTGCATATTCACGCCGTCCGCCGGCATGCCCATGCGTTTGCCGTCGAATACACCCCAGCTAAGCGACTGGCCGCCATCGGCCTGCTGATTCTGCTTGATGACTGGATATGTGTATTCTTCGTAGACGTCGGTCAGGTCGGCCAGCTTGCCGACGTTGTACAGCTTGACAAACTGCGAATAGTTGTATGTCTTGACCATATCCGGCAGGTCGTCGGATGCAATGGCCAGATTCAGCTTGGTCTCATAGTCGGCGTTCTCGACGGCTTCCCATGTTATCTCAACCTTGATATTAAGCTGATTGAGCAGTTCGCGCGTCCAGATGTTGTTGCTGTAGCTGTCGCCCGTGGGGAATGTCGTGGCGATGTTGGTGGGAACGGCGATCTTCACCGTGACGGGTTCGTCATATGGCTTGAACCACGGCGTGTCCGTGGGCAGCGGCTTAGCGCCTTCGGCCAGCCCCGAGCCTAAGCCCAGCAGCATCGCCATCGCGATCGCTATCGCCAATACTCTGCATCCGCGTGTCATGTATCCATCCTCCTCGTTGCTTGGGATTATGATGCCGTTATTGTATCATTCTGGCATGACTTTGTCAAGTAGCAATTGTACGGATATGTGCGTTCATCCAAGTCATACTTGACAAAATCACATTAACAGAGTATACTCATTACATATCTTAGGGCATCTTTTCATTACATCTTTATAGATTGGGGCAGCACCAATGCAGCGACGACGTCCCACCATGCAAGCCATCGCCGACACGCTTGGCATATCCAAGAACGCAGTCTACCTGGCGCTGAACGCGAAGTCCGGCGTCAGCAGCGCGCTGCGCGAAAAGGTCGCCGACACCGCCCGACGCCTCGGCTACGGCGTATATGGCCTGGATGATGAGAACTCGTTAGCCAATCTGAAAAAGAAAAGCCGCTGCATCATCGCGGTGGTGCCTGAATACCTGCGCGACGACGCGTTCTTCTACTATGATATCCTCTGGTCCATCGAGAGCGAGGCCAAGAAGCACGGCATCCTGCTCATCCATCACACCGTCACCATCGAAGCCCAGCGCGCTATGGCTATGCCCGCGCTCCCCGACGGTGTGGACGTCGTAGGCTTCCTCGTAATCGGCGTGCTTAGCGAACCCTACGTCGCACGCCTGCACGGCATGGGCGCGCCCCTGGTCTCGGTCGACATTCCCTACTATGAATCGCCCGTCAGCTGCGTCGGCACGGCCAACCACTCAGGCGGTTACGCAGCGTCCCAATATCTGATCGAAAGGGGACACATCAGCATAGGCTTCATAGGGCCTGTCTACACCGCGCGCAGCGTCTACGAACGCTGGAGCGGCTTCCGACAAGCCCTGGAGGAGCGCGCTATCCCCGTTCAGAATGAGTACAACCTCATCGGCCAGCCCGGTAAATTCGAGCTGTTCGACACGCCCGAGGCGCTCGCGCCCATGTTTGAACGCCTCGCCGAATACCCCTCCGCATGGTTCTGCGCCGGCGATCGGATCGCCATCGCCGCCATCAACCTGCTGACCCTGCGCGGATTACACGTCCCGGACGACATATCCGTGATCGGGTTTGACGACCTGTCCATCGCCCAAATAATCCTGCCTAAGCTGACCACCATGCACGTTCGCCGCAAACACATGGGCCGCATCGCAGTCGAGCAGCTCCTCCTGCGCGCGCAATCCCACCAGACGCTCAGCTACGTCGCGCTGCCCTGCACCCTCATCGAACGCGACTCCGTTCGCGATCTGAACGCCGCCTTCGATGCGGACTATCACACGCCCATCATGTCCAGCACCGCCGGACGGACTATCGCCGCCAGTTCCGCATAACCCTTATCATTCAAATGCAGTTCGTCCGGCATAAATATATCGCCGCGTACCTGCCCATCCTTATCATGACATAATGTTTCTATCAAATCCACATGCCTCGCAAACTCATTATCCCTGCAATACCACTTCAATAATTCATTCAATATCAAGTGCTGCGGATATATTCGCTCCCGGCTTCGGTTGTGCATCACCGACAACGCCAGTATCTTGCACTCCGGATTATCCCTTCGCGTCCACTCGAATACCCGCAGGCTTAACGCGAATGCTTCCTCCGGCGTGTAACCCAATGCGATATCGTTCGTCCCGCAGTACCACACCAACAGCTTCGGCGCATACGGTTTTACCAGCTCGCCATACCTGTATAAGCACTGGTCGGCCGTTGAACCCCCAATGCCATGGTTCAACGCAACAACCGGCGCCATGTCCCTTGCCAAACGCTCTACGCCCCACAGCCGTATGCTCGAACTCCCATAGAATAACGCTGAATCCTTGACAACAGGACGTCTCATTATTTCTTGGACTTCGTCCTCGAAATACGCTAAATCAGAATGCAACTTCGTTGGCTCGTACATAATTATCACCTTTCTAGGCTGCGGCCTGGGGTTTCGGGGCTTTGCCCCGGACCCCACAAGGGGCTTTCAGCCCCCTTGACCTCTGACCAGGGGTTCCCCCTGGACCTACTTTTTACCGCTAATCAGAATAGGCGTACCCTCAAAACACCCTCCAAGGAGGTTAGTCGATCGACCTGCCCCTGCGTTAAACTGCCCGCAATATCCAACGCCGTATAAGCCATATTCCCCCTAGACTTATTCGTCATATGTTCAATATTAACATTATCCCCGCCCATAACCCCTGCGATCGTACTAATCATATTCGGCACATTCCTATGCACCACCGTCACCCGTCCACCCATCGTCCTAGGCAAATCCACATCCGGCAGATTCACACTATTCCTAATCACCCCAAACTCCAAAAAGTCCCTTAACTCCTCCGCAGCCATCCTAGCGCAGTTCTCCTCCGACTCCGGCGTCGACGCCCCAAGGTGCGGCAGACTAACAATCCCCGCCACCCCCAGCATCCCCTCGCACGGAAAATCCGTCGCATACGCCCTCAACCGCCCACTCCCGACCGCCTCAACAACCGCCTCGCAGTCCACCAATTCCCCCCGCGAAAAGTTCAACAGCGTAGCCCCCTGTTTCATCCTAGCAAACATCCCGCCGTCAAACAACCCCTTAGTCTCCTCTATCAGCGGCACATGCAACGATATATAGTCGCTCCTCCGAATCAGTTCCTCCCGATCCGTCACCCGATGAATCGACCTTGAAAGCGCCCAAACATGCTCCACGCTCACGAACGGATCGTACCCATAAACCTCCATGCCCAGCGCGGACGCGGCATTCGCCACCAACCCGCCGACCGCCCCAAGCCCGATCACGCCCAAACTCTTCCCTCTCAACTCCGGCCCCGTAAACCTTGACTTCTCCTTCTCAACCAGCTTCCCAATATTCTCCTGACCTTTAAGCGTCCTAACCCATTCCGCCCCGCCAATGATATCCCGCCCAGTCATCAGCATCGCGGCAATCACCAGCTCCGCCACCGCGTTCGCGTTCGCACCGGGCGTGTTGAATACCACGATCCCTTCCGCCGAACACTCGTCAATCGGAATATTATTTACCCCGGCTCCCGCCCTCGCAATCGCCGACAGCTTAGGCCCGCGCTTATAACCCTTCAGCTCCGCGCTCCTGACGATCAGTGCGTCCGGCTCTTCAACTTCGCTCGATACTGTATAACCCTTATCGAGTATATCATTTATGATCGGTGAAATCTCGTTCATCGTTCGGATGGAATATATCTGCCCCACGCGCACCCCTCCTCACTTATTCGCCTGATCAATTCTCCCGCTCAAACGTGCGGATGAATTCCACCAGCGCCTTGACGCCCTCGATCGGCATCGCATTATAAATACTAGCCCTCATGCCTCCAACAACCCGATGCCCCTTCAAATTCACCAAGCCAGCCTTCGCGGACTCCTTGCAGAATTTGTCGTCCAACGCCTCGTTCCCGCTCGTGAATACCACGTTCATCCTGGATCGATCGGCCGCCTTCACCGGATTCTTAAACAACCCGCTCCCGTCGACCGCTTCATACAACAGCCGCGCCTTCTCAATGTTAACCTGCTCGATCCCCTTGACGCCGCCCTGTTCCTCCAGCCACTCCAGGCACAACCCCGCGATGTATATAGAATAACATGGAGGCGTATTCAACATCGAATCCGCGTCGGCCATCGCCTTCCAATTCAGTATCTTCGGGCATGAACCCCTAACCTTACCCAGCAGATCATCCCTCACAACCACAACCGCCAACCCAGCCGGGCCGATATTCTTCTGCGCTCCCGCATACATCACGCCAAACTTGCCGACGTCATACGGCTCGCTGAGTATATTGCTGGACACATCCGCCACCAGCGGCAGCCCCTTCGCCTCTGGCAGCGACGCCCACCGCGTGCCATACACGGTGTTATTCGTCGTAATATGCAGGTAAGCGCAGCCCTCCAGCGCGCCCGCATCCACCGCAGGTATATAAGTATACTTATCCGCCGAACTATCCCCAGCCACCTTCACCGCGCCATACCGCTTAGCCTCGCCCAGCGCGGTGTGCGCAAAATTCCCGCTGTCCACATAAGCCGCCGCGCCGCCCTCCGGCAATAAATTCAACGGCACCGCCGCAAACTGCTGCGTCGCTCCACCCTGCAGGAACAGCGTGGTATACCCCTCCGGCACACCCATCAGTTGGTTGAACGCGGCCTTCGTCCGGTCGAATATCTCCAGATACATCTTGGATCGGTGGCTCATCTCCATGACGGACATGCCCGTGCCGCCGTATTCCACTAGTTCCTTTTGAGCTTTCTCCAGCACGGGCAGCGGCAGCGCCGCCGGACCCGGCGCGAAGTTATACACGCGGGACATACTTTACCCTCCCCGTCATAACAGGTTAAAAAAATCGCCTAATCCTTCGGATACACACGAATCCACCCCACCATACGCCATTATGCACAACCGACCGCCCCAGCGCAAGCCTCCATCATACTAAATAATCCGCCCGTCATGCCGTCAACATGAACAAACGCCGCGCCTCTATTCTTCCTCACCCGTCGAACTCTCCAACTTCCCCGCCGCGATATGCTCCCGTGCGCCGTCCAGCCGCCTGGCGAACATCGCCGCGCCTCGCCCCTGCTGCAGCCACACCACGCATGGCGCGTCATGCTCCAGCTGGATCTTATCGCCGTTGAACAGCCACTCAACCAGATGCCCCGAAAACGACGCCGGAATCGGCAGCCCTTGCGAATCCGTCAGCCCGACGATCTGCTTTGTCGGATTATCGTTCAAGAACATCTTACCATTCCTGGTGACCTTCACGGCCATCGCCGCCGCCTGTTCCGCTTCCTGCACATGCACGTGATAACTGATCTCGTAAACGCCGTCGCTGGCCACGGTCAGCGCATCCTGATCCGCGCCGCCCATATTGTCCATCAACCCGCTCGTACGCAGCGGTATCACCGGCCCCGTAACCGCTTCGTAATAATCCACGCTGGGCGATACGTGGTACTTCAATCCGTACGCGACTGGAAGCGCAGCTCCCGCTCCCGACTCACCGCGCAACCCTCGCGGCCCGCGCGGACCTTCCGGCCCCGTATCCCCCTTAGGCCCTGCAGGCCCGGATGATCCGCGCATCCCGGATGGCCCTCGCGGACCTGCAGGCCCGGTCGGCCCAATGATCCCCTGGATGCCGCGCTCACCGCGCTGACCCGCTGGCCCCTTCAACCCCTGCGGCCCCATCGGTCCCGCAGGCCCAGTCGGGCCTTGCAAACCTACCTCGCCTTCAGGCCCCGTGTATCCGCGCGGACCCGTCGGCCCAACCGGACCCATAGGCCCCCGAAGCGTCGTCCGTGTCGGCTCAACGGCCGCCGCGTGCCTCGGTTCGGCCGCCAAAATATTAGGGTTATCCACAACAGGCTGCTCCGACATATTGGGCGGGATGCGCGCCCGCACCCGCCCCTGCTCATACCCTTGTGCCGAAGCGTCGCCGTTTGTTGGGTTTACGAACGGATACGTTGCATCTGAATTTTCAGACCAGTTCTCCATATAAGTCCCCCCCCCTATTAATGCAAAACCCGCGGCTGATCCTGTAAAGAGATTACGCGCCGCCCGCTTTCCTCATCACTGAAATGAGCGAGGACAACCCATTTGACCACGATCAATTCCGGACATCACCAGAAAGCGCCGCGCTCATCGTGCCCGCTATCGCCCTGGACGGCACAAACCGCATCGCAAAATGTGCCGCCGCCGTCTCGCGGTTTGTCCACGGCAGCACAATCAGCCGCCTTAACACCAAGCAATGCGTCTCGCGCGCAACCCGACCGTCCACGTTGAACATAACCCCCAAGCGCGTCCACCTAGCCCGCGTCTGCTCGCGCATCCTCATCGCGTCGACCAAATTCGCATCTTCAGGCAAACACGATCCGACCATCGCACTGATACCCGCCAACGCTTTCATCAGCGCGCGCAGCCGCCTCACCCGCGCCTCAAACCGTTCCGCCAAACCCGCCTTGTACGCGACCACATCCCCTCCTCCGCAGGTGCGCGCGCCGCCGCTTGTTAATTTTATATTCGCGGACGAGTCTCGCAAACTGCACATCACGTCCGTCAATTCATCAATCTGCCCCTTAACCGTGCCCGTTACTTTTCCCGTATTCCCCCATAAACACATAACAGCCCGTGCCTGTTCGCATGTCATCCATACCTCCATAACTAACAGAATGGGCACTACAAGTCTGGGTTAGTATAGCACAACTCAAAGTAGTTGTCAATAACAATTATTTATTGTTGAATTGGTCAATAATAACTAAATTTGCTCCAAAACCACGCTTCTAAATGCGTACTCGCCCATCTTCATACAGTCCAAGCGCGGCGGCATAACCATAATTCGAGTAACCTTTTACGAGGAGGTGTACCGGTGCGAACCATCAACGTTCGCTCGCGCAGTGCGCCGCTGCCCAAAAAGTGGCGCGCTTGCGTGGGTGCAGGTGAAGCGCTCGACGGACTGCGCGCGGACTGGCAGCGGCAATTCAGCATGGCGGTGCGCAACAGCGCGTTCGAGCACGCACGTTTATCCGGCTGGCGCCAACTGGACGCGCGGTGCAGCCGGGAGATCGACGCGCTGTGTGATTTTTTATCTGATCATAATATATCGCCCGTCATGCGTTTGGACGCCAGGGAGACGGGCGACAGCTCCAGCGAGGGGTTGGATACGTTTGCGCGGCACGTGATCGCGCGCTACGGCGCTAATCGTACCCACAAGTGGCGGTTTGAGATCCCATTTAACCGCCGTTTCGCCAGCCGCACCGACGCATTGAAGCATGTCGACCCCGGCTTGAACGTCGGCGCGCTAATCAGCGCCGAGAAGCTGCGCAAGTCTCCCATCGATTCCCGAGAAACCCCATCGGATTTCATCGTAATCAGCGGTGAGACGGACAGCGCAGCGCGTGTATCCAAACTCCTGGACGCCCTCGACCCATCGATTCCCGTGCACTGGGATGGCATCCGTAAGGCGCACACCGCCGCCGATGGTCTGAAGGACGCTATCGCTTTGACCCAGCGGTTCATGGCGAGCGATTCGCAGTTTGACTCGATGGCGCTGGCCAGCTTCAGCGGTTTATGCGGCGCGGGGGCGTATCTGATCGACGATTGGGGCGTTGCGCAGCCGACGGCGCACGCCTACCGCATGATGGATACGTTGGGCGGCGAGGAGATTGCGCGCGGCCCGTCGTGGATTATCACTCGCGACGCTCAAGACCGCGTCGTCGCGCTGGCCTGGTACGATCCCGCCGCCCCAACGCTCCTGGATATAGCGAATATGCGCCCATACACACGAATAATGTTGGAGACTGTGGACCGCGACCACGGCTGGGCCTTCCCCGTCTGGCAGCAGATGGGCCACCCCGAATCACTGGCCCGCCACCAAGTCCAGGCGCTGCGCCAAGCCTCCCAAATGACCTGCGTCGCCTGGGCGCGCACAAACGAGACCGGCTCGTTCAAGCTGGAACTGCCGCGCACCGAATCCATTATTCTGTTGAAAGAACAGTAACTGTTATTAAAAGTAACCGAACCGTCGCAGGGAAGCAACCTGCGGCGGTTCTTTGGGCTTTCGTCTAAAAACCGTGCGGTGGGGAGTTCCCGCAAAGGCTCTTCCCCTGTCACTATTATACCCAACCGATGCGAAAAATGCAACATGTTTCGTTCCGATTAGTTAATATTGTTCCCCGGTAATTGCATCTCCTATGATTCTTATTGATTAATAATCATATCGTTGTTAACATGCAACCGTCTCGCCGATCCCTTCCGCAATCTCAACGCGCTGACGCACATACCCACCAACGTTAACACCATTATGATATATAACAATATATTCGGTATAGTGGATTTATCCAGCGCGAATTCTATCCCAACCAACAAGCCAACCCCTAATGCTTGTATCACTGTTATGATTATAACATTCTTGTGTGATCCACCCTCCGCCAAACTGTCGCGTGCCCAATACACCACTGCAGCGGCGATCACCGCCACGCCCAGCAGCTGATTCACACGCACAAAACCGAAGCGCAGGAAGCTATCCTCCCGCAGGCTCTCCAGGAATATCTGGCTCACGCTGAACAGCAAGCCGACAACCGCCGCCGCGTCTCCCGGTCTGGTCGCATTTTTCTTAAACTTAAATAATACTACTATGCCCACAATGGTTATAATCATCGCGGCAATCCCTTCCCAAAAGAACACCGCGACATGATATTCCTCAACATAATACGCGTTTGGCATGGCGAATGGAAACCTCATCAACATCGGCTGCAACACCTCGCGCCCGACGCCTTCCAGCGTAAACGCTTCGCCAAATCTAGCGCACGCTAGCGTCAGCATCCCAGCTGTAGCCAGCAAATCCAACAGCATCGCAAAGGATTTCTTGTACAAGGCTGAACATATCCAGGCCGCGCCAGCAGCGCCCAGTACCGCGCCGACCAGCGCAAAGCCGCCCCACGACAACTTACTTATGATAGCAACACCATACTCGGCGAATAAAAATGGCGCTTGGATCAGGCAGTATGCCAGCCGAGCGCCTACAATTCCCATCGGTATTACCCACAATCCAAGCCGGAGCACTGTCTCAACCCGCTCGGAAACCATCCTTGCAACCAACACCATCAGCGTCAGCCCCAAAGCCGCGCCAACTGCCAGACATAAACTGTATGCGTAAACATCAAATCCCGCAATCGAAAACAGCGGCGCAGGTACGGTCACACACACCACTCCAAGCGGTTATAAATTATTATAAACAACTAACGTTTCTCCAGTGTGGCGAAGTATATGATATCCGCCACGGATCGAATCTTGCCGGAACTTAGTGAGTTAATCTTCTGATTATGCAGCACCATGGTCGAGGACGATCCGCCGTCCAGGTTGTACGCCACCCTAACGCCCAGTGACATTGCGTAATTGGCCATCTCTGGAATGGTCAGCCCGCGCGAACCCTTATTCTCCGGGCCTTCGGTGGCGATGAATAAATAATTCAGCGGTTCGCTCTGGCAAATGACCATGCGCTGGGTGGGCTTGTGGCCGCCGATGCCGCCGAAATCCAGCCGCGTGCCGAGCTCACCGTCGATGACCAGCGCCGGACCAAAGTTGAATGTGTTGATGATGTTCAGCCCCGACGCCTCATCCGGCTGGCCGCTGGCGAATATGTGCAGGTTGCCTTGATCGTCGATGGCCAGCAGGTCGGTGTTCGCCCTGATATTCTTGCGGTATCGATGCCCCTGCCTGACCAGGTAACCCCGGCCATCGAAATTGTAGTAATCGCCGTTGACCGCGAACACGGCGTTCACACGTTTGGCGATGGTGGCCGCGGGTGCCAGCGAGGTTGAGCCGTAATTCCCGGCCATGGTCGTGCGAATCTGGGAGGGATCGGCGATCCGTACCCACGCGATCATAATATTCGTATCATAAGCGCGGTCCATCGAGATGGAAACGCTTATGGATTCATCTTCATATCCGCCGTTGTTGGGCAGATACCCATCGAGGTTGGGCTTCTTCCCAAACGAATTGTCGATGGGCAATGCCACGAACGCTGCCGCATCCTCTGCCAACGCGTCCGGCAGCAACGCCGCCGACGGCACCAGGCACATCAGCGTGAGCAACAGCAACAGTAGAACGATCACACGGACTGCGTTGGATCTCATCGCAATGCCTCCCGCTTTGCAACAAAACTAACTGCTTGAAGCAACAAACTGCCAGCATATTACCATATCTGTTAATTTGTGTCAAGATCTGTGAGAGAGTATCCCAGCAACTCAAATTTGAGGATCTTTATTTTTCAAATAATACCCCCATTTTTTTGCCCTTGATAATCCTCGCTTTTTCGGCCACAACCAAATAATTATTTGCAATTTTGCAACATTTTAGCAACTCGCCAAAATAATTTCCTGCAACACGGTGGGGCGACGCAACATGCGCCGCCCCGTCCGCATTAATCCCACGCATCAACCAGCCCATAATCGTGGATAGCTTATAGCCAGCCCCAAGCGATGTGAGTATATCTTCGATGTGTTTGCCAGTGTCGACATCGATCAACCTACCCGGTGCCTGAAATAACACCATCGACTGGACCTCGCCCACGCGATGGTATTATTCGTCGGCGCGGAGGTCGAAAGCATAGACGCAATCATATATTGGAACATGTGGTGCAGGGGCAGTAGGCTGCCGCTATGCGGTACCACTGGCATGCGTTGCCTTCTTCATCATGTTGCGATCAGAGGATACCACCGCGCATAGCCCAACCAGCGCCACCAACGACGCCGAAATCCACCGCGTGCTTGATCGTCTGAAGGCCTATGCTCATACCTCTCAGCCAATCCTATACGCCGTCCAAAACAGCGCGAAGGCTTACCCAATCCGCCTCATCCAGATTATAGCCCAACTGAACGGCCTTGGTACCGCAAAGGCCCTTCAAACTTAAGGCGGCCTTTATGGACTGGCTGAACAGAGCCGCGCTGCTCTTGCCGCCCTTTAATGCAGTGAATATGCCCGCCAGCCGATTGATCCGCTGTTGAATGGCTGTGACAGTAGATATATCCCCCAAAAGTCCTGCCTGGTAGATGGCGATAAATAGATCCGGGCGTACCGCGCTAAGTGCGTTCAGCATACCCATGCCCATTAGCGCTCCATAGCCCGCCATGCCGTCGCCGCCAGTCAGCACCGTAAACCCCTCATGCTGCCCTAGCTTAGCGCGCAGCGTCATTAATCGCGCCGCGTCGTTGTGGGTGTCCTTGATCGCCACGATATTGGGGTGCGCCGTCAGTTTTTCTACCGTTTGAACCTCGATTTGTGACGGCAATCGTGTCATATGGTTATAGATAATCATCGGCAGCGGGCTGGCATCCGCGACGCGCTGAAAGAAAACGATCAATTCGTCTTGGGTGTGATGATGAAATGAAGGTGGCATCAGCGCCACAAAATCCGCGCCGACATCCTTCATTGCGTGCGCGTTTTCAATGGCGGAGAGTATGCCGCCATCGCTTATGTTCGCGATTATGGGCATTCGACCCGCACTTTGCGCCGCTGCCGCAGCTACGCATCGTCGCCGCTGGGCGTTTGTCAGCGTGAAATACTCTCCTGAAGACGAAGGGAAGAATGCGCCTGATAGTCCGCTGACGACATAATAGTCCACGAGCGCGCGCACCGCGCCCTCATCCAGATCGCCCGTATCGCTGACTGGCGTTACGGAAGCTGTCAGCGCACCTTTCAGCTTTTGCGCGTTTACCGCTTTTTCCGCATCGATCATGGCTCTGCTCCTCATTGAATTATGTCTGCCAATTTATACGAAAACTGCACAAGGTCGCACTTGGGTGGGAACGTTTCCATTTCGCCCTTATCACACGACACATATGTCACCACATGCAGCAAGCCGTCCCTTGCGTACGTCACCGCGTAATATCCATCCTGCCCGGGGAATCGCGGTCCATCCAGGCGTATATGCCGGGCGAATTATTTCCAAGGCAGTCTTGTTATTCATGTATATCCCCTAATGAGGGGCATGGTCATGCGACCACACCCCCCTAGACGTTAGATCGCGGTTACTGTTGATTCGCCGCTATGAAGGTGTTCATGTCCTCGACGACCTGCCGTCCCCCGGCATCGTACCATTTCGTCAATGCGTCGTCCCACGCGTCGATAGGCAACTCGCCGACGATTATCTTCGAGCGGACGATGCTTAGCTCGCTGTTGTATTCCAGCAGCCGGGTCTCCTGTGCCGCAGCGGGCGCGTACCCATAGCTGAGATCCGGTTTAACCAGCCGCATGGCTTTGCTGATGGCATCGGTGGCGAATGCTCGCTGTTCAGGCGACAAATTCAAGCCGACAAAATACGCCGGATCATCGTAACGCCGCAGCAGGGTGAGGAATGAGCGGTACTTACTATAATCGCCAAAGGCGTCCAACGCGTATTTACCGCCATTTTCATCCTCATCCCAGTGAGTTCCTTTAACGCCGTAGTTCATCAAGTCCCAGCCCTCGTCGCTGAGCAGATAATCCAGAATGCGAATTGCGGCGTCCTCCTTGCCGGCACAGGAGATCGACAACGAGTAAAAGCTGTATATATTGCCTGGGAAGGACGATCCGGCGATGCATTCGCCATCAGCGCCTGAGACCCCCGCAATATAGGCGACGGTAGCATCGGGGTAGTTCGCCTTCAGCGCATTCTCAAACGTGCCGATCCAACCGCCGAAGAAGTATGCCAGCCCTGCCGCGCCTGTATAGAAGCGATCCCTGTATTCGTCGCCGGGCGAACTGGGCCACACAGGGTCGATCAGGCCATCCTTCCACAGCTTTGCCGTATATGCGAGAACCTGCTTATAGTTGTCGTGTTCCAGGCACTGCGCCTCATTCATATAGGCATACGTTGTTTCATGAGCCTGCCATCCTTGGCAGCCAAACGCATACGGTATGAACGGGTATAGATTCCCGCCAGGTGTTCTGTCGATGAGTCCATAGGTATCGTTAATTCCATTCCCATCGGGGTCGTCATAAGTAAACGCGTAGAGTATGTCATAAAATTCGTCGAGCGTGACGATCCCGCTATCGGGTATGGAAAGGCCCACATTATCCAGCCAATCCTGGCGGACGATGAACCCATCCAGCCGATCGATGGTATTGCGGGCGATGCCGTATAGCGTGCCATTGGCCGACGCCCGCAGCGCCGCGTAAGAGGAAGGGTCTATGTATTGCGTCAGGTTCGCATACTGGCCGATTAATCCGTCTAGCGGCAGCAATATACCGCTATCCACAGAATTGATGTAGGCAGCGCTGGTTACACTGGGCATCTGGATGATGTCTGGATAACTGCCGTCCGCGATCATAAGATTCAGCGACTCCGCATAGCTGTTGATCGGCGGCATTATCAGCTGAATATCCACCCCTGTAGCCTGCTGGATCTGCTCCAGGAACGGACTGTCCTCCGGATTGAACTCCGATTGCATCTGAAGAAAGATGGATATAGTCGGTCTATCATCCGCTTGAACCACCGCCGGCATCGCTGACAACAGCAGCGCGAGTGCGATAAGCGCCGCAAGCGACCTTGCGTACTGTGACCTTTTCATGTAAATGCCTCCTTTTCATATCCGCAACAGCCTGCAGGCCGTTGGTTTCGGTATCCACCCTAACTCATCCCTTTACGGAACCCACCATAACGCCTTTTACAAAGAATCGCTGTAAAAACGGATAAACGCATAGTATGGGCAGCACGGCCACTACGATCACTGCGTACTTGATGGATTGCGCGGGCAGGGATGCTATATCCGTGGAATCATTGAGCAGGGTCTGCGATTGGGTTACCAGTTCCCGCAGCACTAGCTGCAGCGTCCAGTGCGCTCGGTCGCGGATGTACAGAATCGCATTGAAGTAGCTATTCCATTTCCCTACAGCATAAAAGAGGGTCAGTGTCGCGATGATGGGCAGTGAAAGCGGCAGTACGAATCTCAAGAAAATCGTCAGATCGCTTGCGCCGTCGATATACGCGGATTCCTTCAAACTTTCGGGCATCCCTTCAAACGAGCTTTTCATCAAGATCATGTTGTATACGCTCATAGCTCCGGGTACCATCAGCGCCCATAGGCTGTCGATCATGCCCAGCGAACGGACCAGGTAGTAGTTGGGGATCATACCGCCGTTGAAGAACATCGTAAACACTATCAAGGTCATCAGCCACTTCCGGCCTTTTAGGTCCGTACAGGAGAGCGGGAACGCCAGCGTAGCCGTGAGGAACATGGATATCACCGTGCCCAACAGCGTTATGACCACGGTATTGCGGTAGCTGCTTAGTATAAGGTGATGGGTCACCACCCAGCGATACGCGGTTAGATCCAGTTCATGCGGCCAGATCATCAGCGGGTGCTTTATATACCCATTGGCGCTGCTGGCGGATACGGCTAGCACGTTGACCAAGGGGTACAGCATCAGCGCCGATACCGCTGCCAATACGGCGAGTATCATCATATCTCCAGCGTTAACCTTCCGGCGCACCGCATACACCTCCTTCGCCACTATAATATACCGTTTTCGCCAAACTTCCTTGATATATGGTTGGATGACATAATCAATACGAATCCCACCACCGATTGGAAAAGCCCGACTGCAGCGGAGTAGCTGTATCTGCCGCCTTGGATGCCAATGCGGTATGTGTAGGTCTCAAAAACGTCGGCCACCTCGTATACGAGCGGCGAGTACAGCAGAAATATCTGCTCGAAACCATTGTTCATCAGGTTCCCCAGCCGCAGTATCAGCATAACGGATATAGTGCTGAATATGCTGGGCAGCGTTACATGCCGCATCATCTGCCAGCGGTTCGCGCCGTCTATGCGTGCAGCCTCGTAAATCTGCGGATCAACTCGGCTCAGCGCAGCCAGGTATACGATCGTACCCCATCCCGCTGATTTCCAGATCTCCGCCACTACGATGATGCTGCGGAAGTGTCTTGCGCTGGTCAGGTAATTCCGCGCGGGGACGCCGAAGAAGCCTAAGAACACATTAACAGCGCCGGCATGCGTTGGATTAAGCAGGTTGACCACCAGAGCCGCCACCACAACCCATGATATAAAATGCGGGATATATGCCACGGATTGCACGAAGCGCTTAAAACGATCATTGCGGACCTCATTGAGCAGCAGCGCCAATATCAGCGGCATTGGGAATCCCCATAGCATCCGGATGATACTGAATGACAGCGAATTCGTCAGCACCGTACGGAACTGCCTCGAGCTGAACAATTCCCGAAAATTCACGGTGCCTATCCATTCGCTGCCAAATATTCCCTTGACAAAGTTGAATTTCTCAAACGCGATAACCACGCCGTACATGGGGACATAATGAAATAGAATCATATACGCCAAACCTGGCAGCATCAGGATATACAGCCATGGATGTGACTTGATATACAGCCAAGTCCTACTTCGACGTCGCGGTATGCTGACGGCTTGAGCGTACATAGTCCACCTCCAAACAGCTATCTGATATTTATAGGTTATCACGGTAATTGATGTGCCACAAGTGCACAAATATTGACATATATATGGTGCGAGACTATCCGGCGCGAGCAGTAAAGCCTCAGAAGTCACTTATTTTGTCTAATTGTCACCTATTTCTACAAATGGGAGGCGAATCCGAACCTCCAGCCCCGTTGGTATATTGCGCTGCACGTCCAATACACCTTGATCGCCAAACAGGAGGCGCAGCCTTTGCCTGACATTGATCAACCCTATCGCATGGCTGGTCTCCACGTTTTCCTCCCGCAGCGAATGGGTCAGCGTCAGTAGATGCTCTTCGGATAGTCCAGCACCGTCGTCCGCAACCCGCAGGTCAAACAGCGAGCCGTCGCGTATGCCCGTAACGACAATGTGCAGCGGTTTTTCATACGAGCCTGACATGCCATGCTTAATCGCGTTCTCAATAAGCGGCTGAAGGAGCATGGAGGGGACGCCGCAGCCTCCGCAGTCATCGGATATCCGCATCTCGGCGTCAATATCGTCCTCAAAGCGCAATTTCTGCAGCAGAATATAACGCAGCGCTTGTGTCAGCTCATCGCGCAGCGGAACGACTTCGGGGCTTTTTATGCTTTCCCGCAGCAGGTCCGACAATGTGCACAACGCCTCCGATATGCTGCCGCCTTGCGGCAATTGCTCCAGGGCCATCCAGTGGATCGTCGCCAGGGTGTTATACAAAAAATGGGGATTTATCTGGCTTTGAAGCATGCGCAGATGCGCTTGGTTCAGCCGGCGCATGCGCTCGGCCAGTGTCTGGGTTAGCTCCTTATTTCGATCAAGGGTGTGTAAGATGGTTTCCGTTAACAAGGCGATCTCATTTCGCGCTCCCTGCGCGACATCGAGCGGGAACTCTGCCTCGTCCGCCCGATCTCCCAGTACGCGCAGAATGCGCTTAACAGGCATAAACATCCGTATGGATAGCAGATACGCCAAAGCCACGGCGATCGGCAACGCGAAGCACAGCAGGATGATAAAAAATGTCTTGTACTGCCCCAGCCGCGCGTTATATTGATCAAGCGTGTCGATCATATAGAACCACCATCCAAATGCATTGGAATTGCACACTGTAATGAGCACGGGGCGCGAATCGACGACCAAAAAGTGGTTGCCCTCCTCACGCCATATCGATGCCGGCAGCGTGCTGCTTTCCAGGGTTCCACCCAGAAGGTTGTCGCGGAAACTACCGATGACGACGCCTTCGGCGTTAGTCGCATAGACCGGCGCTCCTGCGCTTGCGTCAGCGAATAGTTTTCTGCAGTTTATATTCGCTATGATAACGCCCGTGCTATTTTTCAGCATAATGGGCACCTGCTGCAAGACTGTCAACGAATACGCGCCTGTGTCCGGGTTGATCCGAAAGATGGGTGGCAGACGTCCCTCGTGCAGCAAATGTTCGTACAGCGGATACCAGGTTTGATCGACAAACGTCGGCGCGGCCTGTGCGCCGCGATTCGACGTGAGCACCCAATCTGCGTTTTCACCGTATAAAAAGAGATTATCTATATGATCATTGACGATGCTGTTCGTCCTGAACAGGCTGATAATGCGGTTTTGGCGCTGTATCTGTTCATAATCGCTGGTGAAAAGTATTTCGCTATGGATATAGTTCGTTACATCTGGATTGGATGCCAGCCCCAGCAGCAGCAACCGCACCGATTGGATATAAGTCTCGACCTGTGAAACCTGCCGCGTCAGATATGCCTGATTGGTTTCGCCCAGTTGGTCCTGAACACTGCGCACGGCAAACGAATAGGCCAGCAAAGAGAGGGAAACAAGCATAACCACAAACGCTCCGCACATTATGCCGAAATTGGTAAACAGCATTCCAGTGAAATGCCGATTCCGCAGGAGGCCCTTATTATGTTTCCTATACCATTCCATAGTCAGGCCTTTCCTCGCTCGCTTGCTGAGACCGCAGACGCCTGAACTCGCTGGGCGTATACCCCGTCTGTTCACGAAAAACACGGTAAAAATATCTCGGATTCGGATAGCCGACCATCAGGCTGACCTGGCTGACCGTCTGCGAATGATCCCGCAGCAGAGCCTTGGCATTATCTATACGGATCCGCGTCACATAATCGACAAACGTCTCGCCCGTCTCCTGGCGGAAAAGGCGGCTGACATATACCGGGCTTAAGAATACGGTTCTCGCCACCGTTTCCAATGATATATTTCCACTGAAATGATCGTTGATGTAGCGTTTCAACTCCATAATGATGTTGTGCGCCGTGGGTTGCGGTTTTATTACGTCAAGCCAGCGCTCAACCTGCTCGTTGATCCACTGTGCGCAGTCGGTCTCGGTTTCGGCCAGGAGGAGTTGATCATAGGCCGGGATAGCTGGAGGTATCAGGTCTATCTCCTGCAAACGCGTCTGAATGCGCGCCACCGTGTCGATTATCAACGCGTTGCGCATGCCCGTTTGCAGCGCGCGCAACTGCTGTGCAATGCGTTCGGCAAGTATCAACGACTGCTCCTTATTGCCGCTGCTTACGTAGGTAAACAGCAGTCTTTGCTGATCCTGGAAGTATATGGAGGACTCCGTACTAAGCCCATGATCGCCTACCGTGTCGCGTATGATGATGCGGCGCGCAGGGCGGTTGACAAACGCGCTGATCGATTCATAGACTTGGGTGATCCGAGGCGTAATCTCAAAACCTGTCATCTCGCCGGCCTGATTCGTCAACTCTTCCAATTTTGCACGCAGCGCATGCTCATCGTCGGCGCTTCGATATCTCTCCATGATTGCGATCACTGCTATCATGTCGCTCTGGAACGCGGCCAAGTTATACCGCATCGTGTTGACGCTGCCTGTGAATAGCCTTCGTATCAGCGCCTCCGCCTCGCATGAATCAACCGCTGCATCCTTACGGCATATATTGAAACTGTTATATATTAACAATGGTTCGGCTACGTCCGGGTAGTAGTGGCGTATTAGCTGGTCCAGCTTCGGCGTATCGCGCAAAGTGCCCATATATAGATCATATAGGAATTGGTCTCGCCACAACTGATCGAACTGTTCATGTTCGTGCCGGCGTACGTCATGCTCAAGCATCCGCTCTGCTTCTTCCTCGAGCGAGTGAGCTATTTTTGTAAACACGCGCTGTATATCGGTCAGGCGTGTGGGTTTGAGCAGATAATCCTTAACGTTGTAAGCGATAGCCTGATGCGCGAAATCGAATTCCTGGTAAGCGGATATAAGTACGCAGACGGTATTGGGATGGTGTTCGCGGATCGCTTGGGCCACTTCTAAACCGCCTACTTGCTTCATGCGAATATCTGCAAGCACAACATCCGCGTGCTCTCGCCTCAAGTGCTCCAAAATATACGAGCCATCCTCATAACAGCCCACTATCTTGTATCCGAGCGACGCCCAATCGACGATGCGGCATAAGCCTTCGCGGCTGCGGGTTTCATCGTCGGCGATGATGAGCTTAAACACATCGCACCTCCTAGTACCAGCCTGCTATATAACGAATGTGTTTAAGGTGTTATTCCATTTTATGAACAAGGGGGAACGCTCCGCGTTCCCCCATACCGTTGATAAACACAAAGATAAGCTAATGAATTTTCTAGAACCAAAATGAGATCATTCGTACAGATGATATTTTTGCTTGGCATGCGCATAAGCCGCCCGGCCGGATGAGTGCGCATCGATTAACGCAAATTAACTCAAAACATGCCACCAGAATCCGCGTGTGCGCCGCTTCGCGAATGTTTTTGTCGAAATAATGGTAATAGCGGTTGACGTACCGCTGCACGGACGCCAGCTCCTGAACCATCCCATATCCCGCCGCCAGGCCCCCGATCCGGTTGGACACACCGAACATTAACGGATACCGCCCGTGCGCGTATAACCATTCTTCTTCGTCCGCTCGCTGCAATACAGCAGCGCACCGCCTGCAGCGTGCGCTGCCCACGCGGTGTACCAGGCGCGTCCTGGTCCGGATCCTCGAGCATGGCGATTCACCGGCCTTTGCACGCCCAGTCGTGCGCCTCCTGGCACGCTACAACTACGGCTTCGCTTACTTTGGAAACAGGCAAAGCATGAATTTCGTCAGATATTTTTGTAATAAAAACAACTGTCGGTTGCCTTCAGCGCAACCAATTATCCATTCACATCCAGCCATTATCATGCTATACTTAAGACAATCAAACACGAAGGCGGGAGCGGCATGAACCGAAACCTGAAGGATTTACGCAAGGCGCGTGGGCTGACTCAGGAACAAATGGCGGAGGCGTTCGGCGTGACGGCGCAGGCAATTGGCAAATGGGAGCGCGGCGAGGCGAATCCGGACATCTCACTGCTGCCGGAATTGGCCAAATATTTCGGCTTATCCACTGATCAACTTTTGGGCGCGGACAAGACGCACGAGAGCGTGTATTACAATGAAGCATACAGCAAAGAGGAGTATTATTGGGGCGTCGAACCGTCAAGCATGTGCCTGGAGGTGCTGCGCTTGATGCCACCTACGCGACCGCTGAGGCTGCTAGACATCGGCTGCGGTGAAGGCAAGGATGCGGTGTTTTTCGCCCGATGTGGCTACATAGTCAGCGCGTTTGACCTGGCCGAGGTTGGGTTGGAGAAAACCAGGCTGTTGGCCGAGCAAGCTCGCGTCAGCGTGCGCACGTTCAAGGCGAACCTTTGGTATTATCGACTGGATGAGAACTACGATATTCTATATTCCAGCGGCGTGTTTGCTTATATCAAACCAGAATTGCGCGCAGAGATTATGAATAATTACAAATCACACGTGAGCGATGGCGGACTGGTCGCATTCCAAACGTTCGTCAGCAAGCGGTTCATCACCCGCGCGCCGGATCGCCAGCGCGACGATTCACCATGGAAGTCCGGCGAACTGTTTGGATATTTCCATGACTGGTATATTGAAAACTGCAGCGAGTACGTCTTTGACTGCAACTCGTCAGGTAAGCCGCACAAGCACGCTGCGAATCGGCTATTTGCGAGAAAGATTAAAGAACAATGACCGTTAACAAATTATAATAATTGATGTTTATAATAGATTAGTAGTTTCTATATTGGTAATTGTTAATGTATTAGGCGATAATACGTGCCGCATTTCATCCATCAGATCATACCGGATATACTATATCTTGAATTATTTATTTCGCTGCTGGGAAACACTTATTATTTCGTAGATAACGATCTTCTCGATCAAGTCAAGTTCGATCTCTCGCATCAACACGATGAGCGGTTCCGTACATTTTCAGGTATTCTCAGCGAAATGATTCATATTTTTTTCAACGTAGCCGCGTCCGCTACGCCATCGTTCCCGCATGCTTCAAACACCTGAACAAGGCGTCCATGGCGATTGCGACAGACTTACCGCCGCCAGCCGCGCCGCCGTACAGCACCTCTTTGGATTCACTGGCGTGGAATAGCGCCTGCTTCGCCGTTGGCGTGTAGTCCAGCTCGACGGGTTCGACCGGGGCTTTGAATACTGCTTTAGGCACTTGCACCTCCAATTAGCACGTTATTTACTACATAGATATTCGACCAATCTATCTGATTCTATCTCTGCATAATCATGCATTATATGTGCATGATTATGCAGAATCCAACGCCTTTTCTACCCATCTCAAGCGTCTCAACAATAGCTCGCATCATATTCCTTGCCTCCTTTTTATACAGAAACAAAGTCGCTCGCACAACGTTTTAGGGGTAAATTCCCGGTTGTCCCCAGTAGGGATACGGGGGTGAAAACAGCGAAAAAAGGTGCGCGCGAGTATATTTATATATGAAAAATTTTTCGAGGAGGTATCTCCGGACTATCCCCCGCCCTCTGCTCCGTATTACCATATTTCCCCAATAGTACTATATTTCCCCAATAGTACTATATTTCCCCCCTACTTTATAAAGCAAAACATATTAATAACAATACTCCCGTGTGTCTATATTTCACAAAACAATACAATGCCAATCATTGTATACATTGCGTGCCGTTACCCAGGCCCAGACCCAGACACGTCCACCGCCTCCGCATCCTCCGACGCTTCAGCATGGATAAATACATCTCCACGACCTTCGGCAAGCCTTCGCTGGCCTTCTGCAGCGCAGAAATACCAGCCCGGCGCGCGTTAACTGCCGTGTCCTGCTGCTGTTTGTAAAGCGTTTTCCGAGGCAACCCCTTCCACCTCCCGGACAAGCACCCATGATTCATCGTATAATATGCAGAAAAAGAAATAATATTCATTACAGTCCAAACCCAGCAAAAATTTCGGTGCGTATAATAGGAAGTGCAAAAATATTCATAATCTTACAAATTCTGCTTGACAAACAGCATGAGACGTGATAATCTATTCCCAGATCAAGCAACCACAACAAAAACGGGTTTGGCATTGCGACCGCTAACGAGAAAGGAGCCTAACACCATGGACAAAGCCTATATCCGTATCTCAACCGACAACCAATCCACCGCGCGCCAGGACGACTTAATGTCGTCCTTAGGCGTCTCCAAGGTTTACACCGAGTGCAAAAGCGGCAGAACCGCCGCCCGGCCCGTGCTATTTGAGATGCTTCGCGAGTTGGAACCCGGCGACGTGGTTCACGTCGAATCTATCAGCCGCTTAGCGCGCAGCACCCGTGACCTGCTCATGATCCTGGACCAGATCGAAAAACACGGCGCAACCTTCGTCAGCCACAAGGAGCACCTGGACGCGCGCACGCCCCAAGGCAAGTTTGTCCTGACCATCTTCGGCGCGCTAGCCGAACTCGAACGCGAGACAACCCACCAGCGCCAGGCCGAAGGCATAGCAGCGGCTAAGGCGCGTGGCGTGCATTTCGGCAGTGAGCAGCAGGTGACACTACCGCCCGACTTCGCCCAGATCGTAGCCGACTGGCGATCCAAAAAGATCAAGCGCGCCGAGGCCTGCAGGCGTTCAGGCCTGAACCGCGAAACCCTCCGCGTACACGCCAATAAGCTGCAGTCGGGGTAAGACCTGAATTCCCTCTTGTAAACGCGCGGCTAATTACGTATAATGGACAGGTAGGAGGGAATACTTAGTGTTAGATGATTTACGGAGGCTTGCGGGAAAGAACAAAATTGTTGCTTCGCTTCATGCACACTTACGCATGCGGGAGCGTGATATATACTCCGTCTCGCCAAGATTTTCCACTATAGATTAAGAAGCATTTGAGAGAACGAATTGGTCAAAAGGCAGGTCGATACCCTAATCATCGTAAAGCTGAACCCGATAACTAATTAACGAGTCCAGGCGTTCCTTATAAATAGTATACGAATCGTATATGCCATTGGTTATTGCATGTTTGTATTTATCAAAGGTATCAAGGTATGCCGCATTAAGTACCTCGCCTTTGATATACCTCCAATACCTTTCTATCAAGTTGAGGTTTGGCGAGTATGTGGGCAGATAGCACAGCACTATATCCAATCGATCAGCACAAGCCTGTACCATTTCACAGCGCTGATATCTTGCATTATCTAACCGCAGTTGGGGCAAGCCGCCCGCAGGCCGCATCTTGTCTACTCGCCGCGTTTCGGGTATACTGCAATGCAGCGGGAGGTGGTTCGCTGTGACACCGCCCAATTAGTCATTATAATCATTACAGGAGGTGCCCCCATGTCCAACCTGCCAACCTTGCTGGAGCGTTACCAGCGGCTTAAGGTCAGCACGCCAGGCAACCGCGAGAAAACCCAGTTCGAATTCACGATGGGCCCGCCGAAGGTGGAATCGGCGCACATAACCGCTATGCCCGCGTACATGCGTCGAATCCTGTCGGAGGTGGACTTCGCGCTCCGGCTGAACACTGAGGCTGGAGGCGCTTATGATTCCACAATCGACGAGGCCTTAACCGCGTTGGAGTCATCCCAACGCGACCTGGGTGCAGTCACCAAACCCGTCGCCGACGAGGCTGAACGGATCCTGCTACCGCTTGCGGACGCCGCCAAGGAGTACGAAATCCTCTGCGCCTCCCACGCGCACATCGACATGAACTGGATGTGGGGTTGGGAGGAAACCGTCGCGGCGACGCTGGCCACGTTCCGCACCATACTGGGATTGATGGATGAGTATCCGGAATTCACATACAGCCAGTCGCAAGCCAGCGTGTACAAAATCGTCGAGGATTACGCGCCGGAGATGATGGCCGCAATTCAGCGGCGCATCGCCGAGAAGCGTTGGGAGGTCACAGCCGCAGCATGGGTCGAGACGGATAAGAACATGCCCGACACGGAGTCGCTGATCCGACATATCGAGCAGACGCGCAAATATCTGCATGTCTTCTGGGGCATCAACCCCGCGTCGCTGAAGGTGGACTTCTCGCCGGATACGTTTGGCCACAGCGCGCACCTGCCGGAGCTGAATTCATTCGGCAGCGTGCCGTACTACTATCACTGCCGTGGGCATCAGACGGATAACATCCTATACCGTTGGCGCGCGCCGTCCGGTTCTGAAATTATGATATATATGGAACCATACTGGTATAACAGCGGCATCGTGCCCGATATCGGTTTAGGTGTGATCGAGGCCAGCAAGAAGAGCGGCGGGCTCAAAACCGGGCTGATAGTCTACGGCGTGGGCGACCACGGCGGCGGACCGACCCGCCGCGACGTCGAGCGGATCATTGAGATGAAGCAGTGGCCCATATTCCCACGGGTGAACTTCGGTACGCTGCGTGAATACTTCCGCCGCGCGGAATCCGTGCGGGAGAATCTGCCCGTCGCGGATTATGAACTCAACACGATATTCGCCGGATGTTACACAACCCAGAGTCGGATCAAGCGGGGCAACCGCCGTGCCGAGGCCGCGCTGCTGGATGCCGAGGCGATGCTGGCCCGCGCCGCCATTGAAACCAAATCGATCCGTTCGACAGCCACCGACGCCCATCGCGCGATGCTGGACGACGCGTGGCGTGGCGTGCTATTCACCCACTTCCACGATATACTGACGGGATCGTGCGTGCAATCAAGCCGCGAGCACGCGATGGGCTTGTATCAGCACGCGATGGCCGTGGCGCAGTCGCGTCAGGAGGCTGCGGCGCGCACGTTGAGCGAAGCCATCGACACGTCGACGATCCCCTTCGACGCCGACGACGGCACCCAGTCGGAAGGCGCGGGCGCGGGTTACGGCATAGACGCGTTCGCTGGAATGCCCAGGCCGGAGCGCGGCCGCGGACGGGTCCGCGTCTTTCATGTGTTCAACCCGCTGCCCATAGCGCGTGCGGAGAATGTCGAATTGACGCTATGGGATTGGACGTACGACCTGAACCGCCTTACCGTTGCCAACGCCGACAGCGTCCAACTGCCGTACCAACTGCTGGATCAGCAGCCCGTGCGCTACTGGGATCATCATTATATCCGCATATTGGTCAGCGTGAATGTGCCCGCGCTGGGGCATACAACCGTCGTGGTCAGCGAGAAACGCGTGACAGATTACCCCATATTCCGCTACACGGGCGATCGGATTCAACTGCCGCTGGGGGATTTTGTGCTGGAGAATGACCACCTGCGCGTGGTGATCGACGGTCAGTCGGGCGGGATTAAGTCATACTTCGACAAGAAATCCAACACAGAACGCATCCGGCCCGGCATGCTGGCGGGCTTGGCGCTCATCCAAACCGAGGCGGATACCTCCAACGCCTGGCGCATCGGGCGTTACCTGGGTAAGCGGCCCGTCACGGATTGCAAGCGCATCTCGGAGGAAAAGGGCGAACTGCGCCGCACGGTTACAATGGAGCATAGCATACTTAATTCGACAGCGAAGACTGTAATTTCGCTGGATGATGGCGCGGCGGAGCTAGCCGTGTCGCTTCATGTCGATTGGAATGAAACCAGCTACCATAAGGATTCCGCTCCCGTGCTGGTCTGGAGCGTGCCGCTGCCCACCAAACCCGACACGATCCGCATGGATGTCCCAGCGGGCAGCCAGGATCGCGCTCAAACGGCGCAGGATTGGGCCGGACTGACCCACGCCGCGGCAGTATATGGAGAGAATGCGCTGGTCCTGGTCAGTGATTGCAAGTACGGCTATCGCGCCGACAACGACGAGTTGGCCGTCACGCTCATCAACACGGCCAGCAGCCCCGACCCACATCCGGAGCGCGGCATCCATACGATCAAATTATGGATGGCGGCAGCCGATTCGACGGCAACTGCGCTGAAGGCTGTCGGCCAGCGGCTCAACCACAACCTATACTATGTTTCGGCGACGAAGCATGGCGGCACGCTGCCGTCGCACGGCGAGTTTATCCATGTCGAAGGGCCGTGCGTCGTAACATCCATCGGTTTGGACGACAGCGGTGCGTTACGGATTCGGCTGTATGAATCGGAGGGGAATGACGGCAAGGTCAGCGTCATTACTCCTTACACCATCAAGGACTGCGCCGTGACGAATTTATCCGGAAACTCCATAGCCATAGCGGAAATCAGCGGCGGCACGGCGTATCTTTCGATCAAGCCGCATAAAATGTATGAGTTGCATCTAAGATAACAACCAAACTACATATTGTGGTGTCGAATTGAATCGAACGATTCCAACCACAAAATGTTGATTACCCACTAGTAATCACGGGCCATATGTGGTACAATCCGACCTGCACCCGATAGGATGCCGAGGAGGTTGTACCGCATGTGGACCGATAACGCTAAGCGTGTTCTAGAGAAACGATACCTCGCCAAGGATGAGAATGGCGTAGGCATCGAAACCATTGACCAGATGTTCCGCCGAGTGGCCGATACTGTTGCTCGCGGCGACCTGCGTTATGATGAGAAGGCCGACACCGCGCCGTTAGCCGACCGATTCTACCAGCGCATGACCGAATTGGAGTTCATGCCGAATTCACCCACGCTCATGAACGCTGGCAGACCGCTGGGCCAGCTGTCGGCGTGCTTCGTATTGCCCGTGCCGGACAGCCTGACTGGAATATTCGATGCCGTCAAGCATGCCGCGCTGATCCATCAGAGCGGCGGCGGGACGGGGTTCTCGTTCTCCAGGCTGCGTCCGCAGGGCGCGTCCGTGCGCACGAGCGGCGGCGTGGCTTCGGGTCCGATCAGTTTTATGAAGGTATTCAACACGGCGACCGAGGCCATCAAGCAGGGCGGCGTCCGGCGCGGCGCGAACATGGGAATACTGCGGGTAGATCATCCAGACATTATATCTTTTATTACATGTAAACGTGATACCAGCGAGATCACTAACTTCAATATTTCCGTAGGATTAACGGAATCATTCATGCGCGCGGTCGAAACGGACAGCGAGTATCCGCTCATCAACCCGGCCAACAGCCAACCCACGGGCAGCCTCAAGGCGCGCGAGGTGATGGATCTGATCGTCCAAAGCGCGTGGGAGACGGGCGAGCCGGGCATTGTATTCCTCGACCGCATCAACCGCGATAACATCGTGCCCGAAATCGAGGCGATCGAGGCCACCAACCCCTGCGGTGAACAGCCGCTGCTGCCATACGAGAGCTGCAACCTCGGCTCGATCAACTTGGGCCGCATGGTCAAGTTGGTGAACGGGAAACCGGAGGTGGATTATGCCCGGCTGGATGCTGTGGCTGCCGACGCCGTGCACTTTTTGGATAATGTCATAACCATCAACAAGTATCCGCTGCCGGAGATTGAGGAGCGCACCCAGGGCACGCGCAAGATCGGCCTGGGCGTGATGGGTTGGGCGGATATGCTCTTCCAGTTAATGATACCATATAACAGTGATGAGGCTGTCAAGCTGGCCGAGACCATCATGAGCCGGATCACTGAAAAGGCTTGGGCCGCCTCGCGCCAGTTGGCCAAGACCCGCCAGCCGTTCCCGTACATCGACCGCTCCATATTCAAGGCCGACCCGAATCCGCCGCGCAACGGCACCGTCACGACCATAGCGCCTACGGGCAGCATCTCGATCATCTGCAACGCGTCCAGCGGGATCGAGCCGCTGTTTGCGCTGGCCTTCGCGCGGAATGTAATGGATCATGACACGCTGGTGGAGGTACACCCGTACTTCGAGCAGGTGGCCAAGGCGCGCGGATTCTATTCGAAAGAACTGCTGAAGGAGGTCGCCCAGCGCGGCACGCTGCACGGGCTGGAGGATTCGTGGGGCGTGCCTGAGGATGTGAAGCGGGTATTCGTCACGGCGCACGACATCTCGCCCGAGGCACACATCCGCATGCAGGCTGCGTTTCAGAAGCACATCGACAACGCTGTTTCCAAGACGGTCAACTTCCCGCACGAGGCGTCCAAGGAGGATGTGCGCGCGGTATACAATCTGGCGTTCAGTCTGGGCTGCAAGGGTGTGACCATCTACCGCGACGGCAGCCGGAATGAACAGGTGCTGACTGTTGGCGCGAACGCTGCGGCTACTGATTCTACGCCGCCGATGATCTGCGAATCCTGCGAGATTCAGGAGCCGCCGCACTACGTCCAGCCGCGTTCGCGCAAGGACGTGACCAACGGCATTACCGAGAAGGTGAAGATAGGCTGCGGGAATTTATATGTTACGGTTAATTATGATGAACAGGGTATCTGCGAGGTGTTCACGAACCTGGGACGCGCGGGCGGATGCCCATCCCAGAGCGAGGCCACAAGCCGCCTGGTATCGATGGCGCTGCGCGCGGGCGTGGATCCCGAGGTGATGGTCGAGCAGCTGCGCGGCATCCGCTGCCACTCGACGCTGCGCCAGCCCGGGTTGAAGGTACTCTCCTGCCCGGACGCCATAGGCCGCGTGCTGGAGAAGGTCCTACGCGCATATCACGAGGGGAAGCTGGGCCTGACCGACGACGAACCGGATTCCGCGAACGCCGTCGAACAATCTTCCGCTAAACTTAGTTGCATATCCAACTGCTCCCTCTGCGGGCATCCCCACGACTGCGTCAAGAAAAAGAAGGGCGATTGCCCCGAGTGCGGCAGTGCGTTAGAACGCGAAGGTGGGTGCGTGGTATGCCGGGCGTGCGGTTATTCAAAGTGTAACTGATATACGATCATACATATATACCTCTATAACTAAGGAGGCACAATGTCCATTGGCCACTCGGACGAGACGCTGGAACGGGAGCATCTGCGGTTAACCCTCGACCTTATCGCGGATGAAACCGCGCTGCTGGAGCCGCAATTCAAAGCGGCTTCAGCCGATTTGAACCAGCGCCTGATCGAGGCGCAGGGCGGTTACACGGACGACCTGGGTGTGGCCGAGATTGTATATGCCTTCCGGGATCAGAATTTGCGCAATATGCGCCTGGCCGTACGCCAGCCTTACTTCACAAGGGTGGATTTCGTTCCGGCGGCGGGGTTGGATCGCGGGCAGGTTCAGTCGTACTACATCGGCAAGTGGGGCGTGGCGCGCGGCGAGACGTACGAGCAGATCGTCGTCGATTGGCGCGCGCCGATTGCGAATCTGTACTACGCGGGCCAGGTCGGGCCGATGAAGTATGAGGCACCGGACGGCGACATCGAGGGCGAGCTGACGCTCAAGCGGCAGTTCGGCATACAGGATGGGCAGCTTTTATCCATATTCGACACGGGAATCGCCGGCAGCGACGTCTATCTGCAGAGCGTGCTGGGCGAGGCGCGCGGCGATCGGCTGCGCGAGGTCGTCACGTCGCTGCAGGCCGAGCAGAATGAGGTCATCCGCCATCCGCTGGATCAGGCGTTGATCGTGCAAGGCGCGGCGGGTTCGGGCAAGACGACCATCGCGCTGCATCGAGTGGCGTATCTGTTATACGCACATAGGCAAAAACTCCTGCCCAAACACGTGCTGATACTCGCGCCGAACCCCATGTTCCTGAATTACATTGCGGCCGTACTGCCTGACCTAGGCGTCGAACAGGTCGCGCAGACCACGTTCGCCGGGTTCGCCAGGCAGCTGCTTGGCAAATTTTGTCCAACGTTGGAGCGGGACGCCGACGCGGATGATCCGCTGGAGTCGCCGATGGATCTGCTGGACGCGGAGTCGGTGGCATTCCAAGGTTCGCTAAGATTCGCGGAACTTATTCAACATTATTTGGATGAACTGACGCCGCGTGTGCTGCCAGAAGCGGACGTCACGTTCGGCCCGGTGACACTGTACACGCACGAGCGGCTCAATGAAATATTCCTGACGGAGCTGACGCCATTCCCGCTCGCCCGCCGCCTGGACGAGGTCGAGAAGTACATCAAGAAGCAGCTCAAACCCGCGCTCAACAGCGTATTGGAGTGGCTGGAAACCACATGCGCCGAGCGCGCTGAGGCGCTAAGCCGGCGCATGGCCGACGGCCCGGAGCGGCAGGAACGCATGCGCGAGCTGTATTCGAGCAGGGATCAGCGCGTTGCAGAAGCGAAGGATCGCGCGAAAAAGTTCCTGAAACAGGTGCGGCAAGCCTGGCCGGAGTTGGGGCCGATGAAGGTTTACGCGGATTTTCTGCAAGCTGCAGATCAGCTGCCGCTTCAGCAGGACGAACGTGAATTATTTGCGAGGATTGCAGAACGCACCCTGCCATTATTATCCAAAAAGCGCGCGCGCACCGCCGACCTCGCGCCGCTGCTGACTATCGTACAGCGGGTCAGCGGGCTGCCGAAGTTCGAGGAGCGGCATATTGTGCTGGACGAGGCGCAGGATGTTTCGCCATTCCAATTCCTATTCCTCCGGAGCGCGCTGCGGCACGACTCGTTCACGATCGTCGGCGATCTGAACCAGGGCATCCGCGCGCGGCAAGGGCTGACGGATTGGGCGGCGCTGCGCTGCGGCGTGTTCGCGAACCGCGCGAACCTGCGCAACCTCACGGTCAGCTACCGCAACACGATCGAAACGATGACCTTTGCTAGCCGTATCGCCCAGCGATTCGCTATACCCGGCGTCGAACCTGCCCGGCCCGTAATGCGGCATGGACAGGCGCCGGTGGGCATCCATGTGGAGAATCAGGCAGGATTGATAAAGGAAATACTACGCATTGTGGGGGATATGCGTGCGGAAGGGTTCAATTCTATAGCGCTGGTGGAGCGTACCTTCGCGCGCGTTAAGGCGCTGCATTCCGCACTGCCGCGTGACTTAGGAGCGCGAATTCTGAACGCGCAGGAGGATACCTACGATAACGGGCTTGTCGTCGTCAGCGCGGCGCATACCAAGGGGTTGGAGTTTGACGCTGTGATCGTCTGCGATGCCAGCGCGAGGTGGTACCCATTCGACGCCTACCACGCGAGACTGTTGTATGTGTGCGCGACGCGGGCGCTGCATCGGTTGTTTGTGATGTGGTCGGGAGAGCTAACGGGGTTGATTGATGAGGGCGAGCTGACTTTATAAGGAAAGATACCTGTCACGCGGCGGGATTGCCAGCATAGCATATAGTGCGAGGTGAATAATTTGTGATATATGCTAGAATTGGTTCCGGTCTGGGTAATCAGATATACCGTTACGCGTTTATGCGGAAGCTGCAGCTGTTGACAGGTATGGATGTGCTTATTTATAAAGATTTTGAGAATGCCTCGCAAAGGCACAGTTTGTATCAGTTGGACAAATACAAGCTGGCGGAGCGTTTGCGCGTTGTTTCAGCTAATGAGTTGGATGAAAAGCAAAAAGAGTATATCCGCAAATGCTATGAACAACGCGACAAGCTGAAGCCTAACTGCGCCAGCAGCGCACAGTATCTGCAGGCGCGGGGCATGTTTTTTGGACTGATACTGATAGAGCCTATAAAGATAAACAAAGACGCTAAGGATTTGCTGGAGGATTGTTTATACTTGAATCATGCCGTATATGATCCGATCCGGTCAAAGCTGCTGGAGGACTTCAGATTCGCTGGGCAACTGAAGGACAGCAACATGTTAACGATGGGTCAGATTATGGAGACACCTAACGCGGTTTGCGTACATGTAAGACGCAATGATTCTGTCAAGCACACCAGCAAAAACAACTGGGATTGCGATTACTATAGAACTGCTATGAATATGATGCGGAAGAAGTATCCGGACGCGGTTTTTTTCGTATTCAGCAATGATATAAAGTTTGTCAAGCGCGAGAAAACGTTTAGCAATTGTATCATAGTAGATAATAACGACGAGACCGAAGCCGCCGAAGAGATGGAACTTATGCGCGCGTGCAGGCATTTTATTATACCTTATAGCACTTTTACGTTCTGGGCGCAATATTTAAGCGAGAGTGCGGGCAAAACCGTTATCGCGCCGAAATACAGATCGTCGGAACGTGTTAATCCGTTGATTATGCCGGAATGGAAATTATTAGGCAAACTGGTCGGAAAGAAGATTATATATTAAAGGCTGTCGGTTACCCGGCAGCCTTATTTCAGCATTGATCGACTTAGTTAGCGGTGTCGATTAATCCTCCGGCATGGTATCTACGTCGCCGTAGTACTTCAGCCACTTCTCGGCGCGCTCGTCCTTGATGGCCTGGCCGCCGGAACGCATGTAGTCGGCTACGCCGGCATCCCAGATCGCGTCGAACTGATCGACCGAGGCGGTTATAGCCTGACCCAGGATCGCGTCGCGCTTGTTGGCCAGCTCCTGCATGATGCCTTCGGCGGCTTCGATGGTCACGCCTGTCAGCAGGGCCTTAGCGGGCCTGGCGAAATCCAGGTAGTCATGTATGAACTGATTGACATAGGAAGGATCGGTGTTGTCGTAATTCAACGCCTGCGACTTAACCTTCAACTCTGGATCGCCGAAGTCCAGGCCGTTGATCGTGATGGTATAGTCGATGTTGCTGACGGAGTTCATCTTCTTGTCGCCGGATATGCCGATGACCTTGATCGCGCCGTCGGGCATGACTTCATGGGTGACGCCCTCTTCGCCGATCTGCAGGAACATGCGGTTCTCCAGCGTGGAGATCCAATCCAGGTAAAGCAAGGAAGCGATCGGCTCATCGTTCGTGGAAGGGAAGAAGACCTTCCGATCGGAGGCGATGGCCGGCGCCCAACGAACCACTTTGCCGCTGTCGTTCGGGAAGGGGTTGATCGAAACGAAGGCCGCGTCGTCGCCAATCAGACGCTTGAGGGCGTTATGGATGCTGTCCGCGCCGTTGCGGTACGGATAGTCGCTGTTGTGGATGAACGATCCGATGTAGCCAGCCTTTAGCATGTCATCCTCGAGGGTGCCCAGGGTGGAGGCATCATACATCGCGAAGTCGTTCCAGCACAGGCCCAGGTTGTACCACTTGTTCAGGATACGCGCGGTTTCCTTGGCGGCCGGCCAGCCGAACTTCCGGTCGTCGATGGAGCTGATATACAGATCCCTGTCGGAGAAAGCGTCCGGCGTGAGGCTGTCCAGGATCGGCTGCCAGCGGAAGCTCGCGTCGTAGGTGAATTCGAAGGGGATCATCTTGTCGGCGTCCGCGCCGAGCAGCAGCTCCGCGTTATCCTTGAACGCGAGGAGCGTGTCCTCGAATTCCTGGAAGGTCGTCGGGATTTCCAGGCCCAGCTTCTTGAGCCAGTCCTCGCGTACGAACGTGTTCTGCTGCCAGGTATCCACGCGGCGCGCTTCAACGGCCCATACGTGGCCATCCTCGACGTCCTTGTCCCAGAAAATCAGATCTTCCTGGAGCAGATCATATAGGTTGGGCAGCCAGGACTGCAGGTCTACCAGATATTCGCTCAGGTCGAGCACGCCGCCCATCTGACCGTAGGTCTGAACGACATTGTACTGGTAGGTCAGGCAGATGTCGGGAGCGGAACCGGCGGCCAGCAGGTTCGCGATATCCTGCGGCTCGGTCCAGCGCGGCACGCGGACGAATTCTACCGCGACGTTATGCTTATCCAGCATGCCCTGCTTGATGAAGTCGGTGTAGACGCTGTTATCGGGCGCGGGACCGTCGTCCACGCTGCGGTCATAGACTTCAACGGTGATGGTCTTGGTTTCCTTGAACTTCAGGTTTTCGTCCAGGCCATACTGGTCATAGGTCGCGGCGGGCACGGCTTCCGCCAGCGCGGCGGTCATGCCGAATAACATGACAACCGTTAGGGTCAGAGCCAGGAATCTAAGGACTTTGTTCATGCTTTTCCTCCTCAAGATATAGAAAGTTGATATCTATTCCTTCACCGCGCCGAGTGTGACGCCGGCGATGAAATACTTCTGAAGCCATGGATATATTAAGAGTATAGGTATCGTCGCGAACATGACCGTTGCGGATTTGATCGACTCCGCCGCGCCCGGCGTTGAGAAGCCCTCCTGGGTCGCGACCTCCAGGCTTTGGGAATTGTTGAGCAGGTTATACAGCAATAACTGTATGGGGTAATACTTTGTATCCTTTATATACATCAGCGCGTCGGCGTAACCGTTCCAGCGTCCGACCGCGTAGAACAGCGCCAGCGTCGCGATGACGGGCAGCGACAGCGGGATGTATATGCTGATCAGGACGCGCAACGGCCCGCCGCCGTCGATCTCGGCGGATTCGCGCAAACTCGCGGGGATGCCGTAGAAGAAGCTGCGCATCAGTATCATATTGAATACGCTAAGGCACGAGGGCAGTATCAGCACCAGCGGGTTATCCAGCAGTTTAAGATCCTTGATTAGTAAGTAAGTGGGGATCGTGCCCGCGCCGAAGTACATCGTTATCAGCGCAACTGTGTTAAAGAAGGTCTTGCCGGGCAGGTTGTCAAACGTCAGCGGATACGCGCACAGCGTTGTCATCACCAGCGAGACGGCTACGCATATGACTGTCAGCACAGCCGTAAATCCCAGGGAATAAGTATACTTTGCCGAGGTTAGGACGCGGCGGTAGGATTCCAGGCTGAATCCTATGGGCCAGAGGGTAACTTTATTGCGGATCAGCGCGTCCGCGGAGCTGACCGAGCGCACGGCGATGTTGACGATAGGTAGGACGCATATCGCAATGATGAAACCGCACAGCGCCACTATGACGACGTCGCCGGCCTTGCTGTTGTTGGATCTTACCATGCCGCAACCCCCTTACAGTAAACCGCGCTCGCCGATCCTGCGGGCGAACAGGTTTGCCAAGACCAGGAAAATCACGTTGATCACCGATTGGAACAGACCTACGGCGGTCGTCAGGGAGAATTGCATCCCCTGGATACCGTTGCGGTACACGAATATGGAGATGACGTCGGACACCTTGTTGACGAGCATGTTGCGCAGCACATACGGCCGATCGAAGCTGCCGCCCATAATGTTGCCTAGGCTTAGCACCAGCAGCACGATGATCGTCGGGCGCAGGGATGGCAGCGTGACATGCCAGATTTCCTGCATTCGCTTGGCGCCGTCCACGCGTGCGGCCTCGTATAGTTCTGGATTGATATTGGTTATAGCGGCCAGGTATATGATCGTGTTCCAGCCGACGGACTGCCATATGCCCAGGAATACGTACGTGAAAATCCAGTTCGTCGGGTTATCCATGAAGTGGATCGCGGAGAAGCCCGCGCGGGTGAGCAATATATTGATCAAGCCTTCGGTCGGTGCGAACAGCCGCATCGCCAGGCCGTAAATGATAACCCAGGACAGGAAGTGAGGCATATACGCGATGGTCTGGGTGAGGCGTTTGAAGCGCGGGAAGCGCAGTTCGTTGAGGATTATGGCCAAGATGATGGGCGCTGGGAAGCCGATGACCAGGTCGAGGATGTTGAGCATCAGCGTGTTGCGCACCGCGTACCAGAAATCTAGGTTCTTGAATGCTTTTAGAAAGAATTCAAGACCGTTATTCTTGGCCCACGGCACCTGCCAGATGGGTTTGATGATATTGTTTTGCTTGAATGCCTGGATCATGAACGGCATGGGCATGTAACGGAATACGACAAAATACGCCATGGGCAACAGCAGCAACACGTACAGCACCCAGTAGCGCTTGGCCCTATTCATGACGGATCTTCGTAAGATGCGCGAGTGGTCAATAGTACGCGCCTCTAGCTGCACCGACGTTCCCCCTCTGCCAACGCAAAAGTTATCAGAAAAATACGCACAGAAAACGTTAGCTTCATTTTAGCACTTTGTTTACAAATTGTCAATCGGATTTGAACATTGGATTTGAAACTGTGTGCTGGATGAACGCTATTTTTTCTCATAATATTCTGCAGATTCTTTAGTATCATTCGTGCAAGGAGGTGAGAGCCTGATGACGTTATACGAGAAGTGCTCGTTATTCATTGCGTCGCTCGGGTTGCTCGTTCAGATAGCTTCGGCTATCCTGAAAGCACGGAAAAAGTAGCGGAACCGCTGCAGCGTAGCACCTGCAACGGTTCTGTGGTGTCCCGGTAACATAGAATACGTGCGGCGGTAGCTCCTATTAGGATTCTCCCTGTCACCATTATATCCGATTCTCGCCGAAATGCAACACTTATTTTTTCAGCGGAATTGAACATTGCGGCGGAGCTAAAGCGCTTGCAAAATAGTTTAGTTAAAAAGTTCGCGAGATAGATGCACGCCATTGGGGTTCGGGCATACACTGTTATCGAAGGGGAGACGCCAGCGCCTCCCCTCCTCTTTTTTTGGCGGATGGCTGGGCATTCTGGCATCGCCTGCCAAATGGTGGTATAATAGGCGCAGGAGGCGATGCACCCATGGAATACATTCTAACTAACGTTGAACCCAAAGCGCCGCTGCGCTATTTCGAGGACATCAGCCGGATCCCGCGCGGCTCGGGCGACGAGCAGGCCGTGTCGCAATACCTGCTGGACTTCGCCGCAGCCAATGGTTTGAGCGCAAAACGTGACGCTCTGTGGAATGTGCTGATCACAAAACCCGGTCAGCATGGCGGCGAGCAGGCCGCGCCGCTTGCGTTACAAGGCCATACGGACATGGTCTGCGAGAAGGAGGCAGGATCCGCGCACGATTTTTCGCGTGATCCGCTGAAACTTATCCTGGATGGGGACAAACTCCGCGCCGATGGCACGACGCTGGGCGCTGACAACGGCACGGCGGTCGTGATTATGCTGGCGCTACTGGCCGATAGCGAGCTGCCGCATCCGCCGCTGGAATGCCTCTTCACCGCGCAGGAGGAGGTTGGCCTGGTGGGCGCAGGCGCGATCGATCCGGCGTGGGTGTCGGCCCGGCAGATGATCAACATGGATTGCGGGCCGGAGGGTGAGATAACGGTCGGGTGTTCGGGCGGGCTTAGGACGCAGGTGGAGCGTCGATTCCAGATTGTCCCGGTGCAGGGCGAGGTATACACCATCACGCTGAAGGGGTTGACGGGCGGGCATTCGGGCGGGAATATTCACAAATTCCAGGCGAACGCCAACAAGCTGCTTGGCCGCACGCTGGCCGACTTGCGGCATCTGGGCGCGGGTCTGGTCGCCATCCGAGGCGGCGCGAAGGACAACGCGATTCCGCACGAGGGTGAATTAATGGTAAGTATTCCCGTGGGGAAAACGGGTGAATTCATAACGCGCATGGAGGACATCCGCGAACGTTATCAGGATGAGTATAAGGAAACCGATCCAGGCCTGACGCTGGAATGGGTTCGGTCGGGCGCGAACGCGCAGGCGGACGACGCCTCGGCTGAAGCCATCATGAATCTGATTCTGTTCCACCCCAACGGCGTGAAGCATGTCAGTGAGAAACTGGATATAGTTATAACATCACTTAATTTAGGCGTTATAACTACGTATGCCGACAGTGTTAGGATGAGCGCTGCGGTCAGAAGTACTTACCCATCGATGAAGCAAGCGCTGGGCAACAAGATCGAGCGGTTGGCCAAAATATGCGGTGCGATATACAGTCAGGGCAGCGAGTATCCGGGCTGGGCGTACGACGAGGAATCGCCGTTGCGGAAGCGCGCTCAATCCATTTATGAAAAAATAACGGGTAAGACGATGAAGGAGTACGCTACCCATGGTGGATTGGAGTGCGGCCTATTCAAGGGAAAGTGGCCTGACCTGGATGTGATCGCGATCGGCTGCAACACCAGCGGTATTCATAGCCCTAAGGAGCGGCTGGACCTTCCGTCGTTTGCCAGGGTTTATGAGTTTGTGAGAGAACTTGTGTCGGATTTTGCGAAATAAAAATTTTCGTTGTGATCGATTCACAAGAAGGAAATCGAAAGGGAGTGTCTAATATATATAGTTGTGAAAAATTTGGACTATACCTGGACTATAAAAGGAGGAGGCTTAGAAAATGCAATTGAGCTTGAGCGCGCTGCAAGACCGCGCAGCATGGGAGCGGATGGGCATCGCGTTACCCCAATACGATGTTAGCGCTGTGGCGCAAGCCACGCGTGAGATGCCGCGCTGGCTGCACTTCGGTGCGGGTAATATATTCCGCGCGTACGTCGCGCGGCTGCAGCATGATCTGCTGAACGCGGGCCTAACTAATGAAGGGATCATTGCGGCGGAGACGTTCGACGCGGAGATTCTTTCAAGCAGTTATTTACCATATGACAACCTCGCGTTGCTAGTGAGCATGCACGCGGATGGGCATACGGATAGGTCCGTCCTGGCCAGCGTTACCGAAACGGTGACATCGCTGACGGATGCGGGCATCGCGCGGCTGAAGGCCATCGCCGCCGCGCCGTCGCTGCAGATGATCAGCTTCACGATCACGGAGAAGGGTTATACGGCCAAGGATCCCCTGGGCAATCCCGTCCCGGACATTATCCATGACATCACCAACGGCCCGCTGCGCCCCACTAGCGCCATGGGGATAGCGACCGCGCTGTTGCTGGAAAGGTACAACAACGGCGGCGATCCCATCGCGCTGGTCAGTCTGGATAACTGCAGCCATAACGGTGAGAAGCTGCAGGCGGCTATAACTACCATCGCCACCGCCTGGATCGTCAGCGGATTCGCGAAGGAAGGGTTCATGTATTATCTATCGGAACCCAGCCGCGTGTCGTTCCCATGGACGATGATCGACAAGATCACGCCGCGCCCGGATTCCAGGGTGCAGGAACATCTCACGGAGCTGGGGTTGGTGGATATGGATATACTCGTCACAGGACAGGGCACATTCATCGCGCCGTTCGTGAACGCCGAGTCGTCCGAGTACCTGGTGATCGAGGATGAATTCCCCAACGGCCGGCCGCCGCTGGAACAGGCGGGCGTCTACATGACCGACCGCGAGACGGTCAACCGAACCGAGCGGATGAAGGTGTGCACCTGCCTGAATCCGCTGCACACGGGCATGGCGGTATTCGGGTGCTTGCTGCGATTCCCCAGCATAGCGGCGTCGATGCGGGATCCTGATATACGGGCGTTGGTCGAGCGGATCGGCGCGGTCGAGGGGATGCCGGTCGTGACGGATCCAGGGATCATCAAGCCCATGGAATTCCTGCGCGAGGTTATCGACGAGCGGCTTAGCAATCCGTACATACCGGACACGCCGGAGCGGATCGTCGTGGATCACAGCGCGAAGGTGGCGATTCGATTCGGCGAGACGCTGAAGAGTTACGCGGAATTTCCTGACCTGGATGTGAAGAGCTTGGTCGCGATACCGCTGGCGATAGCTGGCTGGATGCGTTACCTTGTTGGCGTGGACGACGACGGGCGGCCGCTCACGATCAGCTTTGACCCGTATGCGGCGGATGTCCAGGCGCATCTGGCGGGGATTCAGTTCGGCCAGCCAGGTAGCTACAATGGCCAGCTGACCCAAGTGCTGAATAATGTACAGTTGTTTGGGGTGGATCTGTACAGCATCGGCCTTGGGGAGAAGATTGAGAGTTTATTCATCAAGATGCTGGAAGGCCCCGGCGCGGTGAGATCTACTTTGCATGAGGCTTTGAATTAGGCAAAGCTCACTGCCTGTTGGGCTTTTTCCCTGCGGGGGCTTGGTTCCGCCTCTGCGGAGGGGTTTGCCCCAACTGCGGTTGGGGACTTGTTACTTTTCCCGTCCGTGGGAAAAGTAACCAAAAGGACGGCCAGAGAGGGAGGGCACTGTGCCCTCCCTCTCTGGACTCTCCCTCCTCAATGTCGTCTCCGCTCATTGGTCTATGACCAACGTTCCGATTGATTGACATACACCGCCTTGTAAGGTTATCGAGGCTTCGCGGCGAGGTAGTCGTATTGGCGAGGCTTGCTGTCATCATATTGTTTACATACTAGCCTCGATGATCTAAAGATGGTGGCGAGCGGCTGTTATGATTTCGTATTGTTTACGTACGTGATTAGATGAACCGGAGCTGGTAGCTGGGGGGATGTTATGATTGTATAATGATAACGGCCAGCTTCGCCAATTCGACTACCTCGCCGCGAAGCCTCGAGAACCCTGCAATACTGTGCCTGTAACTCAATTGAACGTTGGTCATAGACCAATGAGCGGAGCCAACATTGAGGAGGGAGAGTCCAGAGAGGGAGGGCACAGTGCCCTCCCTTTCTGGCCGTCCTTTTGGTTACTTTTCCCACGGACGGGAAAAGTAACAAGTCCCCAACCGCAGTTGGGGCAATCCCGCCCGCAGGCGGCGTGGTTTGTAATTACTTGATCGTTATCCGACCCGCTGGCTCCGCGTATTGCGCGCCGACGACGCCGCCCAATTCACTGGTGACGTAATCAATCAGCGCGTCTTCCAGCACGAGGCCCGTATTGACGCCGCTGGTCGCGTTCGCGAACTTGAACGCGTAGTACGTGTCGCCGCCAGCCGCGCAGAAGTCGTTCGTGGCGATCGTGTACAGCGCCTTGGGATCCCATGGTTCGCCGCCGACGGTCTGAATGGTCACGCGGCTGCCGGGGTTCTTCGGGGCGAAGTAAGTCGAATCGGGATACTGTTCGCCCGCTTCCCATTCGACGGACGTATCGATCGTGAACTCAATGCCCGCCACCTGCGGGAATGCCCCGACCGCTGCCGGCGTCGTGAACGTTCCGGCTTCCAGGACTTCAAGCAGCTCGGTGCCGCTAACGATCAGGGTGGAGACCGTGTTGCCGAATGGGAACACCTTATTCATATCGTCCATGGATATGTCGCCGATCTGGATGCTGGTGCGGATGCCGCCGCCGTTCGTGATAGCGGCGACAACCTGATCGCCGACAGCTTTCTTGGCGGCGTAGAGAATCGCATCCGCCGCGAAGTCGCCCAGGTTGGTCTCCTGCGTGCGGACGCCAGGATCGCGGTTGCCGTCCAGCAGCACCTCGGTTGTGGCGAATACTGCTGACAACTCGTTGGCTACTTCATCCGACACGCCCTTCACAAGCGCGGCTACGTCGGCCTTCGCGGGCTTATACAGCGCAGTCGCCAGCGTTGTTCCATCATAAATGACGACGCCCAAACTCTGATCCAGCGAGCCGGTGCTGACCAATGTGGTCGCGCCCACCAACTCCCCTTCGATGACGGAATGGCTGTGTCCATCGATGAATAGATCGATGCCTGTCACCTGTTCGATGACGTCGGTGGAGCGGTTCGGTGCGCTCTCCTTGTCGATACCCATATGGCCGAGGCAGATGATGAACGTGCATCCTTCGGCCTTCAGTGCGTCCACCTGCGCCTGAGCGGTCGCGTACAGCGCCTCGTTCATGTCGAATGATGTGCCGCGGGTCTTATCCGGATGTGTCTTGGTCAGCGTCTCCGGCGTTGTCAGCCCGAATACGCCCACCTTGCCCACGCCCGGCACGTCATAGATTACGTGATCCTGGAACAGCAGCTCGCCATCGCTTTCCCTGCGAATATTCGCGGATAAAACCGCAAACTCCGCGATCTCGGCGTTCTGCAGCAGGTTATCTGTTCCCCAGTCGAATTCATGATTGCCCGGCGACATGGCGTCATACCCGGCTGCGTTCATGAATTCAAACGCGGTCTTACCATGGCTTAAGTTGACGACTGGCGCGCCCTGGGAGGCGTCGCCCGCGTCCAGTAGCAGCACATACGCGCCGATGGCTTCCAGGCTGGCCTTGACCTGCGCTATCTGCGCGTATCCTATCGCGCCCGTGGCTGGATCCTCGGCGACCGCGCCGTGGATATCGTTTGTGTGCAGAATAACCAGCGCGCCGTTCAGGTTCGCCGGAACCTCCCACGCCGCGCCCGCCGTCATCGGTACGACGAGGCTTACTACCAGCGCCATCAGTGCCAATAACGCGATTAACCGACTCCTGTTGTGCATGTTGAACCCATCCTTTCCTCTCGCAAACAAAATTCGTAGCGTTCTTCCATCTTAATAGCTGCAGCATTCGATGTCAATAGACAGGAAAGGACAAAATCATTTGCAAATTCAGCAATAATATGTTACCATTTGAACCAACTAATTCAATCAAGGAGTTATTATGCCATCATTAACGCCATCCGCTCATCCCATGCGCCGCGCGGAACGCGCCGTCACTGAACCCGCCGACCTATTCGCCATCCTCACCAGCGCCAAGGTCCTGCGTCTTGGCCTGTCGGAAGCTGGCCGCGCCTACATCGTCCCGATGAATTTCGGTTACGATGCCTCACCCGACACCCCGCCCGAAACGTGGCGCTTATACGTCCACAGCGCGTCGGAGGGCCGCAAGATCACCCTTATGCGCAAGAACCCCATCGTCACGTTTGAATTGGACAGTGACCACATGTTGCGCGAAGGCGACACCGCTTGCCAGTATGGATTCGGTTATGCTTGCATAATGGGTGAAGCCGTAGTCCGCTTCCTCACAACCTACGAGGATAAACGCGACGCGCTTTCATTATTGATGGATCATCAAGCGCATCCTGGCAACTGGACGTTCGACGACGCGGCGCTAAGCCGCACGACCGTGCTCGCATTGCGCGTCACATCCATCTCGGGAAAACGCTGCCAATAATTCAAGCAGATTCGGCAGATTCGTTAGTACCGTTCCAACCGCATCGGGCCATCCTCTTGTTGCCGTACCGCAGGCGCGCGCGCATCCTCGCTGTGCATCTGCGCGGGCAGCGGCGGCGCGGTGACGCGTCCCGATGGCTTTGCGTTACGCCGTTCGGCGCGCGGCACCTTCGACTTTCGCGTGCGAGTAGCCGCGGCTTCAGCCACGTATGTGGGTTGAGGTTTTCGCATGGTAACGTTCAGCACCAACGCCACGCCAGCCATATTGACCGTCAGATTCGAGCCTCCGTAGCTGACGAACGGCAGCGGTATCCCCATGACCGGCATCAGCCCGATGCACATGCCCACGCCCTGGTATATGTGGAACATCAGCATCGAGGCCACGCCCACGATTATCAGCTGCCCGAACTTATCCTGCGTGTTGACCGCCAGCACGACCATCCTTATGATTAATAATAAGTATAACACCAGCAGAGCCATGCAGCCCACGAAGCCCATCGTCTCGCCAATCGAGGAAAATATGAAGTCCGTATAATCTTCAGGCACGAAGTTCAGCGAGCTTAGCGACCCATCCTGAAATAGCCCTACGCCGTTCATGCCGCCCGCGCCGACCGCAATCTGCGAGTTGCGCTGCTGATATGTAATGTCAGCTGAAACGCTCGTCGGGTCAAAGAATGCCAGCAACCGCTGGAATCGGTACGAGCCGCTGCGCTGCATATACATGACCAGCGGCGGCATCATCGCTCCTGCGGCCAGCAGAATGCCCAGGATCATCCGCGCATCAACGCCCGCTATGATGATCATGACCATCACAAAGAATAGTATCACAACGGCCGAACCCATCTCGCCCTCGGCCAGTATCAGCACGAGCGGGACGGCGACGATCATGCCCATTCGTATGAAATCCCACGCGCCGGACAGCGGCTTATCCTTGCGGCTTAATCGTTGGGCCAACCGCAGGATGATAGCCAGCTTCGCCAGCTCCGCCGGCTGCACCGTTCGATCCCATATCAGCGATATCCAACCCTGCACACCCCGGAATGACTGCGCCGTGAACGCCAGCAGCAGCAGCCCGCAGCCGCCCAGGTACAGCGCGTTCGCGAATACCGGCGCGGCCAGCAGTCGATAGTCGATGGCCAGCACGCCCGCGATAACGATCGGGCTGATCAGCAGGAATATCCCCTGCCACCGCCCGTAATACGACTGGGTTATCCTCGCGAACAGCGTCGTGACGCCTGTCGCGGCGGATTGTGAGGCGTACGTTGCCGCCGTCACCGCAATGACGCCGAATATGGCCAGCGCGTATGTGAATAGGCAAAGCTGCAGGTCGAAGTGCTGCTTCGCCAGGCGGTTGGATGTTTGCGCGCCCTGTCTGCCGCCCAGTCTTGCCGGTAGTCGTGCCGTCATACCCACACCTCCTTCAGCGTCGCTTTCGTTCCAGATTTAACACCAATATTTTGTAAGAATCGTGATGATTTCGCAACCATCCAACCCTTGGGCAGTGGCGCGCCCATCGTGCGCCGCGCCAGCGCGTCCAATTCCAATACAACCGGGGCTTTCGCGTCCAACTCGTCCAGCCGCGCTAGAGCCGCCGCCATTCTAAGGTTTTCATCCTCCGGGATAACGCCGACCACCTGTGCGTCGAGCGTTTGAATCACCACGTCCGGCGCGTATTGTATGCCCTGATCGATATACGACAACCGCAGTTTGTTGATAATCAACATAGCCGACTGGCTTCGCTCGTGGCCTTCCAGCCTCAATCGCTCGAGCACCCTCTCCGCGCTGCGCATGGATCCGTCGTCCGGACTAAGCACGACATACGCTCGATCGGCCAGCCGTGCCGCCATCATCGCCCATGGTCCTGTTCCTGTCGGCGTATCCAGCGCAATCCAGTCGTACTGTTTCCGGTAGGAATCCAGCATCCTCGCCCACAAATCCTCGTCCGGCGGCGTGTCTGCGTCGTAAGGCGCGGCCAGCAAATCCGGCAATTTCCGCGCACTATCCCGTAAAACCGCACGTTCCGGCTGGCAGTAACCCGACGCGGCATCCCCGGCGTCATACATCACGCGGCTCTCCATACCCAGCATCATGTCCAGCCGCCTGAACCCGGCGCAGCAATCTATCACCAGCGCCTTCCGGCCCGCTGCAGCCAGCCGCGCGCCCAACGCAGCCACCAGCGTCGTCTTGCCGACCCCGCCATCCCCGGATAATAGCGCAATGATGAATGACATCCTGGCCTCCTGACGTACAATACCACAACTTTTTAATGTTGTCAATAGGTGTTACAACTTTTTGTCTAGAGCACTTATCGACATTACTTCCCAACACTATCTCGCCAACTCATCCGGCCCAGGAATTATCGGCAATTCCGGCGTCACGCGGGAATCCATATAGGCCTGGACAACCGCCTTGGCCGCTGGCGAGGCCCAGCCCGCGCTCATCCCGTTCGGGACGTACACGACCACGGCGATTTCCGGCTTCTCCAGCGGCGCATAGGCTATGAACCACGCGTTATTCTCCACATCCAGCACGCTTTTTTGTGCCGTGCCCGTCTTACCCGCGATGGGATACTTGGCCAGCCAATCCCTGCTGAAGTATGTGCCCGCCGTGCCGCCCTCGTCGACTACGTCCGCCATGCCCTCCCAAATATAGTCGATATATGGCGAAATTTCATCCGTCAGGTCGTTGACGACCACGGGCTTATTCAGCGGATTTAATACTTCTCCCGTAGGACTAATGATAGAATCCACTATCGATACATCATATACCAGCCCGCCGTTGGCTACCGCGACCAAGTACCGCGCCACGGCGACGGGCGTCACCATCGTGATGGACTGCCCTATCGCGGTCATGATGGTCAGGTTTGCGCCCCACTTTATATCGTTTAGTATTCTATAAATATCACTCATCGTATCTGTGAGTATAACTATATCCCGCCGCATGCCCAATTCCCGCATCAGGATTATTCGGAAACTGGATATCCATTCACTCTGCGGCTTGACGATCGCCTCATCCATCAGCGCTTTCACGGCCTTGTCTAAACGATCTTCGTTATACGTCGTGTTGTATTTCTCACCGATTCGGCGCAGGTGGGCCTTGATCTGGGCGCGCACCAGCATGGGCACCGCCGTATCCTGATCCGCCTCGGTAATGGGGCGGTTGGGATCGTACAGCGTATCCTGGTGGCCAACGATCCCCTTCAATTCGCCGGGCAGGTCGATGTTGGTCTTGGTCGTCAAGCCCAGCTTGGATGCATAATTATACAGCGATTCCCCGTCCGAACCCATCCTATACGCAGCCGTGAAGAAGAAATAGTTGCACGAATTCCTAAGCCCCTGCACCACCGTCTGGTTTTGATGGATGGTCGAGCGAATTGTCGGGTTGGCCCAGCAGCTGGGTCCATGTTGATTCGGGTTGACGGTCTTATCGATGTGATCGTCGAAAGGGCTTTGATCGTTAATAATAGTCTGCGGCGTGATCGTTCCGCTCGTCAGCGCAGCCAGCGCCGTAACCATCTTGAATATCGAGCCTGGGGTATCCCGCGAACCGATCGCGTTGTTGAATAACGGGTGCCTCGGGTCGGCCAGCATCCGCTCACGCTGGGATTCGTCCATGCCTATTACGAATAAATTCGGGTCGTAATCTGGGAAACTCGCCATCGCCAGCACCCGCGCCTGCATATCCAGCACGACGATCGCGCCATTCTGCGCGAGCCTTAGCGGTTGCGTCTCGAAATTGCGCGCCAGCAGTTTCGCCTGATTCGTCTCAAGCCACTTGCTGTCGCGGATGGTCTTTTCCTGCTTGTCGCGGATCTCGTTGACCGTCTCGGCCAACGCTTTCTCCGCAACCCGCTGCAGGTCGGCGCGCAGCGTAAGGCGCACGGTATTCCCGTCGGCCGGATCGATCTGCGCCAATTCCCTCATCACGCGGCCCGCGTAATTTACCTCGATAGTCTTGCTGCCCGTGCGATCCTTCGAGCTTCCGGTCAGGTAATCCTCCATCGTTTTCTCGATGCCATCCAGCCCGATTTTATCCGATATACCATAACCTTTGTCCAAATAGGCGTTCTTTCCATCCGCTGTTTTGGTATTATTCCACCAACTTTCCGGAATGGAGCCCACATATCCGATCACGTGGCACGCGGTCGTACCCTGCGGATACACGCGCTGATTGCCTATTGATATAGAAATACCTTCCAGCAATATGGATCTCATTTCTAATTCTATAACGGTTGACCACGGCACGTCCGCAGCCATCGTAATGGGCTTGGACGCGAACGCGTTCATGCGCATCTCCTGCCACACGGCCATAATCTTGAGCTTATCCTCGAGCGTCAGCTTCGAGCGTTCGGGCAGTTCGGCGTCCAGCGCGTCCAAACCGTAGCTCGCACACAGCCTGGCGAATATATCCTGCGTACTTGTGTAATATGTCCCATCGGAATTCTTGGTGGTGTAGCTGAAATTCTCACGCCACATCCTCACCCGGGTTTCAGCCACGCTGATCGAGGATTCGCTGGGCACGGCCTTAGGATCCTCCGGCGGCGTGTTGAATTCCCATATCCCCTCCGGGGAAAGGTGGATATTATTCCCCACATCGAATACCCACGTCCCGTCCTCCAGCTGCCTAAGCCAAAACGTAGATATCGTCTGCTTCCCCGCATGCTCGATTATCTGGATGGAATCCCATATAGCCCTGGTGTAAGCGGTATTGCGCTGCTCAGTAGTGCGACTGTCGCCTGAGGCCTTCGGTTCCGCATAAAACTGCACATTATATATCTTCTTGTCGTACGCCAGCACGACGCCGTTAGCATCTTGAATCTGACCGCGCGAACCCTTGATGGTCAGCGTTTTGGTGCGGCTGGACTCGGCCTTCGCGCCGTACACCTCATACTGCCGCAGCTGCAGGTCGGTCAGCTTCACCGCCATCAACACAAAACCAACCACCAGCAATGCGAATATTATCGCAAACCGCAGCCTCATATTTGGTGCAGGCAAGTTGGTCACCTCCTTACGTTCGAGGGCTTTGCCCTCGAGCTCCCACGAGGGGCTTTCAGCCCCTTCGAACCCTGACCAGGGCACAGCCCTGGACCCTTCTTTTTTGGGGATTTATACTATAATGTCGTCGCTATATTCTTCTTCGTCAAGGATGGGTTTGGCCTTGATTTTCATGTTTGGAAGGGGCGCAGCGGTTGGCAATGCGATGGCGGCGGCGCCTTCGGTGCCAGGCTCGGCCACGGGCCGCCTGGCCGCTTGCTTGCTGATGCCGCGCAGTTCGCGGCGCCTTCTCGCTTGCTGACGTCGGCGCCCTGCTTTAGCGAACCACGTCTCCCCCGGCATACAGTAAACCCATCTGATTAGCAGGTGATACCCCGCGAAGCCCAGCCCCAGATTCAACAGCGCGGCCCACAGCACCCGCCATACATGCGTGAACCCAATGCTCACGCCCCTCAAATAAAAGTATACAACCATAAGCGATTCTTTCAGTAACGCGGCCATCCCTATCATCACACACGGCAAAAAGTTCATTAACTGCGCGCGCCGCTTAGCCGAAAACCTTCCCGGCGGCAGCCGCCTCTCCACCGCTGGCGGCAGCAGACACGCGGCCGCGCCCATCAGCGCGCATATCACCGTCGTGAATCCCGGCGGCTCCTTCCTTGTGACCTCCATCAGCAACGCCACGCCCAACCCCACCGTCACGCCCAGGAAAACCCGCCACGGCACGCGATCCTGCGGCTGCGCCATCGACGCCGCCAACGCCACCAGCACGCCCAGCGTCAAATCAGGCGTCACCCCGCCGATTCTAAGATACGGCAGCACCGTGGTCTGGATCAGATACGCGCCCAGAATCGCCAGCGTTTTCCGCGCCGTCCGCCAGAACCACAGCGGCACCAGTCTTATCACGGTTCAAACCCCAACTCGTTCGGCCCCGGTTCGTATTCGCCGAAGTTTGTCGGATCGTCGATGAATGGCGGCACCTCGGTCGGTTCCGGTTCAGGATCAACCTCAACTTCAGGTTCTGGTTCAATCTCATTAACGCCGCGATCCGGGCGCGGTATGGGTGTCGCGGTCGCGGTGACACTCTGCATCTCTTCCTCGCCGATAATGGGGCTGGGGCGCGGCGTATCCAGCGCGACGGGCGTGTAGCTGAGCTGGCCGTCGTCGGCCACGGGCATCGTCTCCGGGTCGGCCTGGTAGACCAGCACGAGCACCTCCTCCAGGTGCATGAAGTCCACGTATGGTTCTACAACTATATAATTTTTGTTTTCATCCATATGGCGTGTGGACTCACGCACCACGCCGATCTTTAATCCCTTCGGCAAATGCTCCGCGACGGAAGCCTGCTCGACACCCGTTGTCATAACGCCGGATGTCTGCACCTCATCGCCAGGCCTCGGTATAATCCCTACGGGCAAATAGTACATCCGACAGCTGGCGGTATCCTCCACGCCCAGCGTACCTTTGATGATCCCTTGGTCGCGGGTGGAGGCGATCATCCCGCCGATGCTGGATCGGCTGTCAATAATTGACACAACATTGGCCGTATGTTCGGTCAATTCATACACAACGCCGATCAATCCATCCGTGTTGATGACGGCCATGCCCTCGGCCAGCCCGTCCGCCGAACCCTTATCCAGCGTGAATTGGCTGAACCAGTTCCCCGATTCCTTCGACACGACCCGCGCGAGCACGGGGTTCATGGTCTGGCGGGCCTCGTACTCGCCCAGCAGCCCGTTGAGCCGCTGATTCTCGGCCTCCAGGTACGCGTTGAATAGCGACGCGTATACCAATTGCTCATTCTCATTAACCACACGGGTATACTCGGACTCCAGCATCCGCCGGAAGCGCCAATTCTCTATGGCCATCGACGCGCGCGCGGTCAGCCATGCCGCCGCACTTTCGACGGGCTTGATCACGCTGGTGATGAATTCGCGCGGCAAGGTGACTATGGATTGCGGTATAAATGTCTGTGCAGGTAAATATTCTTCTATCAGAACTAACGTCATGGCCGAGGCGAGCGTCAGGAACACAACCACGGCGGCCAGCATGATGGGCCACCGGATGCGCCGCTTACGGTACGCCTGTGCCATGAACTTACCTCACTCCGTCAGCGGATGGTTTTTCCCTATCCGTGATAATAATTCTAGATTAGTAGCCAAATACCCCGTCCCTAACGCCACGCAGTCCATCGGATTGCGCGCGACCTGCGCTGGGATGCCCAGCTCGTTGGCCAGCATCTGATCCATGCCGGGCAGCAGCGCACCGCCGCCTGTCAGATGGATGCCCGATCGGACGATGTCCGCGCCCAGTTCGGGCGGCGTCCGCTCCAATGTCCAGGTAAGCAGCTCGAGTATCTGCTTCATCGGTTCCTTTAATGCTTCATAAATATCCTCGCCCGATAACTCCACGGTCTGGGGCAAGCCCGTCACCAAGTCGCGCCCGCGAACCATCGCGCGCCTGGTTCCGTTACCAGCTATCGCGCTGCCCAGATCGATCTTGACCTCCTCGGCGGTGCGGTCGCCAATGAGCAGGTTGTGCATCTTCTTGACGTAGGCCGTGATCGCCTCGTCCCAGGCCATGCCCGCCGTACGCACCGATCGCCCCGCCACTATATCGCCCATCGATAGTACGGCTGCCTCGACCGTGCCGCCGCCAATATCCACCACCAGTGAACCCTGCGGATCGTACACGGGCAATCCGCTGCCGTGCGCCGCCGCAACGACCGCCTCGACCAGGTGCACCGAGCGGAATCCCGCCATCCTGAAGGCTTCCTCGACGGCCCGGCGTTCCATCTCCGTTATCTCGCTGGGTATGGCCACAACCGCGCGGGGTTTCCCCAGCCTGTTGATGCCGATGGCCAGCCTCATGAAATATTTCAGCATCATAACGGTCAGCTCGAAATCCGCGATGACACCTTGCAGCACGGGGTGCACCGCGATGAGGTCGCCGGGCATGCGGCCCAGCATCGCATGGGCTTCCTCGCCGATGGCCAGCGCCTCGCGGCTGACGTCGTTGCGCACAACCACAAGCGACGGCTCGCGCAGTACGATCCCGCGCCCCGTCACATACAATACAACGCTCGTCGAACCCAGATCAATGCCGATATCCGGCGAAAAAACGCCCATTTCGACTCTCTCCCAACGCTTAGGTAACAAAACCTATAGCATTCCCCAATCAAATAACGCAAAACAGCGCGCGGCTCATCCCACCGCGCGCCGGAAACCGATTATTGTTGTCGAATTTTAATATGTTTAAAACCACACGAACCCTGCGTTGTTCAGCATCCTTCGAACTAACGCAGTAGGCAATCCCATTACATTATCATAACTGCCGTGAATGGATTCGACAAACATCCGCATCATGCCCTGGATGCCGTATGCCCCGGCCTTATCCATCGACTCGCCCGTGGCCAGGTACGCCGCAATCTCGCGCTCGGACATCGGTGCGAATATGACCTGTGTCCGCTCATAATCATTATAAACCCTGTCGCATGCAGCCAAACTCACGCCCGTAACGACCTCATGCGGCCGCCCTTGCAGCGCCGTTATTATCCGCACGGCGTCGTCATAATCGCGCGGCTTACCATAAACTTTATTATCCAGAACGACTATCGTGTCAGCGCCCAACACCCATGCGTCCGGATGATCCGCGTGCACGGCCTGGGCCTTGCGGAATGCGTTATCGATCGCAAGCTGGGTCGGTTCGCCTGAATCAATCTCCTCGGCGTTAGATGTAATGACATCGATGGTCAGCCCCATCGCGCGCAGAAGTTCAGCGCGGCGCGGCGATGCGGAGGCCAGGATCAGTGGATATGGCTGCATAATATTTATTACGCCAGCGCTGCCGCCGCGTCTTGATCCAGCACAACCGTGCAGTCACTGTGGAATTGCAGGATCGAGGCCGATAATTGCGGCGTTACGGGGCCGAGGAACGCGTCGCGGATGATCTGCGCCTTCTCCTTGCCGTAGGCAGTCAGCAGGATCCGTTTCGCGCGCATGATGGAGCCGACGCCCATCGACAGAGCTTTGCGAGGCACGTCCTGGCGCGTTGCGAAGAAGCGCTGGTTCGCGTCGATCGTGCGCTCATTCAGGGCTTCCACATGGGTATACTTGGTGAACGTTGGGCCCGGTTCGTTGAAGGCGATATGCCCGTCGTGGCCGATGCCCAGCAGCTGCAGATCGATCCCGCCAGCATTAGCGATGGCCGCTTCATATTCAAGGCACTCGGCTTCCAGATCGTCCGCCATACCGTTAGGCAGACGCACCTGTTCCAATCTCATATCCATGTGGAAGAAAAGGTTATCCCACATGAACTGGCAGTAGCTCTGCGGATGATCGCAGGGCAGACCGACGTACTCATCCAGGTTGAACGTGCGCACCTCGCTGAACGACACAACGCCCTGCCGCTTCAGCGCAACCAGCTCGCGGTAGGTCTCCAGCGGCGATGAGCCGGTCGCGAAGCCCAGCACGCTGGTGGGTTTTTGCAGCACTTGCGCCGCGATTATGGCCGCGCACGCTTGCGCCTGGGCCTTCTGGTCGGGGCAGACTATCCAATGCATCGATGTCACTCCTAAATTATTCTGGAAATACTTTTAAGAAAAATAACTGATCTACTAACAGAACCAATCCAACGGCCAATGTGTACCAGGCAAACGGCCTTAGCGAATCCTTCTTGATCAAGTTCAGCATCCACCGAATGGCTATATAGCCCGTCACCAGCGCGGCGAGCATCCCCGCGACTGGGATTGTCCAATGTGTAAAGAGCTGGTTCTCCGGCTTCAGCAAATCCTTCAGAGAGAATACTAATGATCCAACTATAGCGACTGCCGACATCATGAAGGAGAATTTCGCGGCCTCCTCGCGGTTCAGCCCCGACGCCAAGCCGCCGACTATTGTCGAACCGGAGCGCGAAACCCCCGGCGGTATGGCTATTGCTTGCATGATGCCCATGGCCACGGCATGCTTGACACGCACGGCTGGATCCGCGCGCTTAGTTCGGCGGCTGGCAATGGCCTCGCCAACGAATATGAATACGGTTGTTATCATAAACGTTATCCACAAATACTTACCCGACGTGAATAACGAATTGATCTGATCATCGAACAGCAGTGCGGCTATCACGGCCGGAACCGAGGCCAGCGCCAGCAATCCCAGCCGGGGATCCTTGATGGGGTGGCTGATCATCGCCAGAAAATCAGGCCAGAACACGATCAGCACCGCGACCAGCGTGCCCACATGCAGCAGCACATCCAGCAGAATCGCATTATCTAGGTTCACACCCAGCAACGCCTGTCCGACCTGCAGATGCCCCGATGAACTGATGGGCAGGAACTCCGCCAGACCTTGTATAATCCCTAGTATCACTGCCTTCCAAGTGGTCAGCATAGATGATCCTCCTGTCGTGTCGGCTGTAAGATGTTTGCATTATACACTAATTTTTCCTCTTGTAAAAGCCCCTTGCGAATTGTGTTCGCAAGCTCTATCGCCTGCGGGCGGGATTGCCCCAACTGCGGTTGGGGGATGTTACTACTCCTAGTAGAGTAATAAGCCCAAGTCGCGTGAAACGACAAACCCCCTGGCTGTTTGTGTAGCCGGGGGTTTTTCGAGTGTCGAAGCGTGATAAATGCTGTAGAATCAAGGCGATTTTGCGTGTCGGGATCAGTCGGGCAACCCTACAGTCGGTTGTGCTTTTTCCGGCGCTGATGCGCTGAATTGGCATTGATGACAAACACGGACATTTGGCGTGTTGCTCAAATGTTGCAGGAAAAGTGAGAAAAATTTACTCGCCTTTTTCTTCGGCGTGCTCCTTCTTCCGCCCCGTTATTAACCTAGGCCTTCCTGGGCGGCTTTACTGGATAGCCCGACATACGAATTCAACATAACCGACAGGCACTTGTGACGTGTGAACCGCCGTACCGTCTCGGGTTCCGCGCCCTTCTCGAGACAGTTGGTTGTGAAAGTGACGCGCCCGTCATGAGTGCGCAAGTCAACCACCTTCCAGTTAGCTAACTGCTCGGCGGACGCTTTGCGCTTCTCAATTCCATTGAGCTTCAATTTCAAGAAAAGCCTTATAACTCCGAAATCAACTATCGTGCGTCTTATAAACTACAATACGCCCATGCCGCCCACGAAGCACTTCTTCAAGTGCGGTGTCAATAGGTGATTCGCCTACGCTGTCATCTTTCGGCGATCCGATCTTATACTTATTCTCTTTATCAGATGTTCTTTTAAGGGCCTCCTCTACCTTTACCATATATCTGTCCCAATCAATATGCCTATCACAATCAAAGGCCATTACTTCGCTAATACGCAAACCAGCGTGCGTCATCAACATCATAGCGGGGCCGAACCAGTGTTCACGCCACGTTGAATTAATAAGGTCTTGAACCTCCTGATCAATATATTTATGCTTGCCAGCTGGCGCATGTTTAGGCATCTTCATCGAAACACACGGATCGTAAAGGATTAGCCTTTCCTGCAAGGCTGCTTTGAACAGGCTCCTTAGCACGGTGGAATACCTATCAATACAGCCTCTACTCGTATTTTCGCGCAAGTTTATATAGGCTTGTACATGGCTTAACCGCACTTCATTAACGAAGCCGAAGAACAATACAACGAATACTTGCGTCAGCAGGGACATTCCGAGGATGAAATCGAGGGCATCAAGGCCTTTAACGATGCGCTGAATAGGATAACCAAAGAGGCGTATCTGGAGCGGAACCCACTCGCAGAGACGAACGCATGGGGCGACTTTATCAACAAAGCGG
>BNUH01000014.1 GCA_025997215.1 Clostridia bacterium | reverse complement strand
CAAACATGGCTGGGGAGAGGTGTCCAGAGGAGAGGGGGCGCCATAGCGCCCCTCTCCTTTGGCCGTCCTTTTGGTTACTTTTCCCACGGACGGGAAAAGTAACAAGTCCCCAACCGCAGTTGGGGCAAGCCCGCCCGCAGGCGGTGGGTTTGCGTTCAGGCGCACCCGCCTGTGACACCCATGCATATGCCCGCGCAGTCCAGCGGCACATCAGGACACAGCGGCGGGTTATTCTCGCTGGGACAGAGTATGCTAAGACTAGTGCACAGCTTCCGCATGGACGCCTGCTCAATAGCCAGCGCAGAATCAGCCAGACCGCCTACGGAATTCATGACATCCAACACATCCTGCGCGCTCGTGGCCGTCGTGTCGAGCGTTTCCAACGCCTCCGCGCCGAACTGAACCAGCTTCCCGACGCCTTGCTCGGTGTCGGAGATGGACTCGATCACCTTGGAGATGGAATCCGACATCGGTTCGGTAACGCACCCGCTCGGCCCTGAACAACCGCACGCCGCGTTCAGCGACATGCATAACTTGTCGGCCATAGTATTCTCGATCTGGGATGTAATGCACGTCAACCCTTGAATGCCGTGCATAATATCCTGCAATTCCCCAACATCCGTATACGAATCGACGGTATCTTGTATAACATAAGCGCTTTCCAGCATCAACCCGCCCGACGCGCTTTCGACATCCGCGATCGAGCTGACCACATCTTCCATAGCGTACTGCATACCCGTGGGCAGCAAGCAGCAATCTGGGTCCAGGCTGCCCGGGCCGCAGTTGCAAACGGCACGGACGGAGCAACATAGCTTGCGCAGCATGACGCATTCCATGTCGGCTATATTTTTATAAATATTATAGACACCGTCGATCAGTTGACGTTTTTCACTGCCAACCAGCGCCGCTAATGGATTCTTGATCACCGCGAGCGTAGCCGCGCCAGCCTTGATGACGTCCGCGCCGCCGCTCTCACCCGCCGCAATTGAGGAAACGATTTCACCTAGCGAAGCCAGCACGTTATCGGACAACAATCCCTCGCATTCACACGCCTCAAGCCCGGTCTGCTTGCATCCCATCGGACAGCCGACAAACACGCATCCTGGGCCTTCAATATAGTTGAAACCTGTCGAGCTGCACTGATACTGTGCGAAAAGAACCGTAACATCACTGGTAATCTGGGATACATTCGTAACGCATTGCTTGCCTGCCTCGTCCAAGGACCAGCATATGAACTTAGCGCCTTGCGGTATATGCTCGGGCCGCTCCGTAACTGGGTCAAAATCAATATCCGCCGCGACGATCCGTTGCTGTGTTGGAGACGCTTGAACCGGAGTTACCCAAGAGAACGTTTCTACCTCCTCTAAGTTGCGGCTGTTAAGTATCAGCATGTGCGGGATTTCAGTGGCGTCAGCGCCGTGGCGGATCAACTCGCCTTTGAACTGTATCGAAGCGCCGCAGGTACCGACGAAATCGTATTCATCCTTTAACGTCTCGTCCTGCAGCTGTTTCGAAACACCGCAGTTGGGAGCATAGACCTGGCCGGTCAGTTTTACCGAGCTTATAGCATAGTTACCATGAACATACGTAGGATCGCCCTCATTCGTGAAATCACGATTAAACAAACGCCCTACTACAGAAAACTCGCCCGTGGCGATGCGCTTCGCGGCTACGACGTTGTCAATTGCCGTTATGGTCACGCTATCGCTCATCGCCCCAAGCCCCGCCGCAGCACCGTTATATGAATCTGCGCCGATGATGTCTATGCTTGATACATAATTGTTCTTGAATACAGCATAGTCACTGTACATTATACCTGTGATGCCGCCGACGAAAGCGTCCTCGCTACCTTCGCTAATCACATCGGCATTGGATATGCACCCGTCAAACTCAAGCAGATCATCGCCATTAGCATTGCCTGTAACGCCGCCCGTATTAACGCTCACCGGATATGTGTCCTGCCTATCCGCTTGGTTAATTATCTTCCCGTTATTGATAAAGTTCTTTATATTTATAGCTATTCCGTTGAGATCGCCGACGAAGCCTCCAACGTTATACGAACCCGCGACTTGGAGCCAGCTATCGCGTTCTTTAATTGAATTTTTTTCATTAGACCTTTTATCTTCATCGCCAGCGATCATTTTATGCCTGGCGTCGATCACGCCATAATTGACGCTATAGCCGCCTTCTGGATTGGTGGTCACCTGTTGCATCTTTTCGATACAGCCAAAAAATCCGCCTAAACTTTGGCTATGCATCCAATCCGGCACGGTTATTCTGCCATAATTCGCGCAGTTGTCAACTATTAGTTCCCTGCCATCCCAATGTAAATTAGCATAGCCAACGAATCCGCCGACACAGCCTCCGGCGCTTACATTCACATGGTTCACGCAGTTCTTGAACGATAACCATTGAGAACCGCTGTCAGTATAGCTCGCGCCCACGAATCCGCCGACGGAGACGTAATCCGCCAGAACCTCTATATTACCGCTCGCGCTGCAGTTAATGAATGTGGCAACGCCCGACTGTATGAACCCGCCGTCAGGGGTTTCATCCTCCGAATCCCGACCCTGCACTGGGTTGCGCGTAATCCCCAGCAGATGCAGGTTTTGTATCTGCGTGCCAGTGCAAACGCTCGCGAAAAGCGCCGCGTTAAGCCCGGTTATCGTGTGGCCATTGCCGTCGAGCGTTATCGGCAGATAGTCTGGTTCAACCTCATCGCCTTGATTGTACCCCGCACTAATAATTGGCGTCCAATCGCCCACTATGGCGATGTTCGCCATAATGTCGTAATGGTCGCTGGCGTTATCGCCGTTAAGTAAGCAATACAGGTCGCGAGCGTTGTAGATCTTCGTCCCTGACATATTCACACCGCCACAGTCTGTACCGTCGCGAGGTTCAATAACTGGATTGCAGCTATTATGTAATTCCATAGTTATCCCTCCAAAATCATCTCCCTCCGATAGTGTGCGCACACGCCCTTCCTATCTCCGGTGGAATCAGTATATGATTCTGGAATACGGACTGTTCGGTGCGTGTCTGTAATGATAAAAGCGGCGGGGTTGTACTGCCCCGCCGCCATAATTTGTAATAATTTTCTGGATTCTATTTTACTTATTTCGACGCCTCGGCAACGGCTACCGCCACGGCCACCGTCGCACCCACCATCGGGTTGTTGCCCATGCCTATCAAGCCCATCATCTCTACGTGCGCCGGAACGGACGAGCTGCCCGCGAACTGCGCGTCCGCGTGCATGCGGCCTAGCGTATCGGTCATGCCGTAACTGGCCGGACCCGCCGCCATATTATCCGGATGCAGTGTCCTGCCCGTGCCGCCGCCGGATGCGACGGAGAAGTACCTCTTGCCGTTGTCGGTCGCCCACTTCTTGTACGTGCCCGCGACGGGATGCTGGAAGCGCGTCGGGTTGGTGCTGTTGCCCGTGATGGATACGTCCACGCCCTCCTTGCGCATGACGGCGACGCCCTCGCTTACATCGTCGCAGCCGTACACGCGCACGTCGGCGCGCAGGCCCTTCGAGAATGCCTTCTCTTCGACAATATTCAGCGCGCCCGTGCCATAGTCATACTGGGTCTTGACATATGTGAACCCATTCACGCGGCTGATGATGTAGGCCGCGTCCTTGCCCAGACCGTTGAGGATAACCCGCAGCGGCTTCTGGCGTGCGCGGTTGGCGGTCTTGGCAATGCCGATCGCGCCTTCCGCCGCCGCGAACGATTCATGCCCGGCCAGGAAACAGAAGCAGTCCGTCTCCTCCCTCAGCAGCATGGCGGCCAGATTCCCGTGCCCGATCCCCACCTCGCGTTGATCCGCGACCGAGCCGGGTATGCAGAACGCCTGCAGCCCGAGACCGATGGCCTCGGCAACGTCGGCGGCCTTAGTCTTGCCCAACTTGACGGCGATGCCCGCGCCCAGCGTGTAGGCCCACACCGCGTTGTCGAATGCGATGGGTTGTATACTGCGAACGATCTTGTCCACATCGACGCCCTTATCCAGCAGCAATTGCTTCACGGCGTCCAGGGAGTCAAATCCGTATTCCTTCAGAACCTTTTCCAGCTTAGCGATCCTGCGTTCATAGCCCTCGAACTTAATAGCTGACTGCGCCATCTTTTAACCCCTCCCTCACGCGTGACGCGGGTTGATCAGCCGCGCAGCTTCGTCGAAGCGTCCATATGTGCCTACGTTCTTCTCGTATGCTTCCTTAGGGTCGGTACCCTTTTGGATGGCGTCCATCATCTTGCCCATGTTGCAGAATTGGTAGCCGATGACCTCGCCGTTATCATCCAGCGCTATTTTGGTAACATAACCTTCGGCCATCTCCAGATACCGGACGCCCTTGGCCAGCGTGCCATACATCGTGCCGATCTGGGAGCGCAAGCCCTTGCCCAGATCCTCCAGCCCAGCGCCCACGGGCAGCCCATCCTCCGAGAACGCGCTCTGGGTGCGGCCATATGCTATCTGCAGGAATAACTCCCGCATGGCAGTGTTGATGGCGTCGCACACCAGGTCGGTATTCAGCGCCTCGAGGATGGTCTTGCCGGACAGAATCTCCGCGGCCATAGCGGCAGAGTGGGTCATCCCCGAGCAGCCGATGGTCTCCACCAGCGCCTCCTGGATCACGCCCGCCTTGACATTCAGCGTCAGCTTGCACGCGCCCTGCTGGGGTGCGCACCAACCCACGCCGTGGGTCAGGCCGGATATGTCCGTAATTTCACGCGCCTGCACCCATTTCCCTTCCTCGGGGATGGGCGCGGGGCCGTGGTTACAGCCCTTGGCCACGCAGGTCATCTCGTCCACTTCGGTGGTGTATTGCATATTAATCCCCCCGTTCTTGTATATCAGCAGCATAAACCGCTTCATTATATCATGAAGCGGTTGGGATTTCCAGTGCGGATGAAAACGTTCAGCGGCAGCTACCCGTCACGCCCATGCACATGCCCGCGCAATCCAGCGGCACATCGGGACAGAGCGGCGGATTATTGTCGCTGGGACAGAGTATGCCAAGGCTGGTGCAAAGTTTGCGCATGGACGCTTGCTCGATTGCCAGCGCACTGTCAGCCAGACTGCCGACGGAATTCATTACCGCCAGCACATCCTGCGCGCTCGTGGTTGCCGCGTCGAGCGTTTCCAACGCCTCCGCGCCGAACTGAACCAGTTTGCCGACGCCCTGCTCGGTGTCGGAGATGGATTCGATCACCTTGGAGATTGAATCCGACATCGGTTCGGTAACGCACCCGCTAGGCCCGGAACAGCTGCACGCCGCGTTCAGCGACATGCACAATTTGTCGGCCATCGTGTTCTCGATTTGCGATGTAATGCACGTCAAACCCTGAATGCCGTGCATTATATCTTGCAATTCACCAACATCCGCGTACGAATCGACGGTATCCTTGATGACATACGCGCTTTCCAGCATCAATCCGCCCGACGCGCTCTCGACATCCGCGATGGAGCTGACCACATCCTCCATGGCGTACTGCATACCTGTGGGCAGCGAACAGCATTCGTCCGGGTTCAGGCTCGACGGGCCGCAGTTGCACACGGCGCGGACGGAGCAGCACAGCTTGCGCAGCATGACGCACTCCATGTCGGCTATATTTTTATAAATGTTATAGACACCGTCGATCAGCTGACGTTTTTCGGTGCTGACCAACGCCGCTAAGGGATTCTTGATAACCGCGAGCGTTGCCGCGCCAGCCTTGATGACTTCCGCGCCGCCGCTCTCACCAGCCGCGATCGAGGAAACGATTTCACCCAGCGACGCCAGCACGTTGCCGGACAGCATACCCTCGCATTCACACGCCTCCGTTCCGACCTGCTTACACCCCTGCGGGCAGCCGACGAACACGCATGCCGGCCCTTCAAGATAGTCGAAACCCACCGAACCGCACACATACTGCGCGAAAAGCACCGTAACATCGCTGGTAATCTGGGATGTATTCGTAACGCATTGTTTGCCTGCCTCGTCCAGGGACCAGCATTTGAAGCTAGCGCCTTGCGGTATATGATCAGGCCGCTCCGTAGCTGGGTCAAAATCAAAATCCGCCGCATTAATCCCTGATTGTGCACGAAGCGCTTCAACCGGGGTTTCCCATATGAACACTTTTTCCGGATCTAAGTTGCGGCTGTTTAGTATCAGTACACGCGGGATCTCATCGGCGTCGACGTCGGCGCCGTTGCGCAGCGACAAGCCTATGAACGGCAGATCGCCACAGGCGGATGCATATTTTTCCTGCAACATCTCGTCATTAAGCGATACTTGCCCGTTGCAATCGTGAGTCATGACCACGCCGGTCAATTTCATCGAGTCTATAGCATAGTTGTCATAAACATAATCAAGGTTGCCTTCATTTCCAAATAATTGGTTGAACAAACGCCCAACCTCAGAATTCGCGCCTGTGACGATGCGCTTCGCAGTTACGACGTTGCCATGCGCGGTAATCGATAAAAAAGTTTGTTCGTGCAGCACCCCAAGCCCCGCCGCGCCCCAACCGCTCTGTACATCACCGATGATGTCTATGCTTGATACATAATTGTTCGTGAACACTGCCTCCGTAGCTATCATTCTACCTGTGATGCCGCCAACCGAAGCGCTTTTGCTGCCTTCGCATATCACATCGGCATTGGATATGCAGCCGTCAAACATGAGGTCAGTGGCATAGGCTGTGCCTGTAACGCCGGCCGCATTATATGCATATGATTGCGAATCCTGTTGATCCGCTTGGTTGATAATACGCCCGTTATTAATAAAGTTCTTTATAGTTATGTTTCCCCCGTTGATATATCCGCCGAAACCTCCGGCGTCAGGCGAACCCGTGATATGGGTCAACCCATCGCGTTCTTCACCAGAACTGCTTTCATCAGCACTTCTTACAACCGCGCTGACGTTCATTGTATGCCTGGCGTCGATCTTGCCATAGTTGACGTTATAGTCGCCATTGGTACCGGCTAACACCTGTCCGAAGATTTCGACATAGCCAAAAAAGCCTCCAATAGCTCTGTTAAATAGCCAATCCGATACGGTTATGTCGCCGTAATTCGCGCAGTTGTCAACCAATAAATCGCCTCCAGATAAGGCAACATGACCCGCGAACCCGCCGGCAATTTCTCCTGTGTTTACTTTCACATGGTTCACGCAGTTCTTGAACGATAATGGTTGACCGCCGCTTTCACCATAGCTGCCGCCAACAAATCCGCCGACGACTCCGCTATACACTCCATCCCCTATTTCGCCGCTCGCGCTACAGTTAATGAACGTGGCAATGCCTTCCTGTATGAACCCGCCGTCAGAAAAACCCTGCGCAACATGCTCCGGGTCGCGCCAAATCCCCAGCAGATGCAGATTCTGTATAACCGTGCCGGGGCAAACGCTCGCGAACAGCGCCTGGTTCAGCCCGGTTATTGTGTGGCCATTGCCGTCGAGCGTTATTGGCACAATGACTGGGTCTTCCCATTCGAATTCCGGTGCTTGATAAAGCCCCGCGCTATTAATAGGCGTCCAATCGCCATCAATGACGATGTTCGCCGTGATGTCGTAATGGTCGCTGGCGTTGTCGCCGTTTAGCAAGCAATACAGGTCGCGCGCGTTCTTGATTTCAGTCCGCGATGTATCCACTCCGCCGCAGTCTATACTGACGCGAGGTTCAATGTCGGGATTGCAGTTATTGTGTAATTCCATCGTTATATTCCTCCTTGAATATATTTCCCGCATGCGAAGGTTGCGCCGCATATGCCCGCGCAATCCAGCGGCACATCGGGACAGAGCGGCGGGTTGTTATCATTTGGACAGAGTACGCTTAGGCTGGAGCACAGCTTGCGCATGGACGCCTGCTCGATAGCCAGCGCACTGTCAGCCAGATTGCCTACAGTATTCATGACCGCCAGCACATCCTGCGCGCTCGTGGTTGCTGTGTCCAGTGAACCCAACGCCTCTGCGCCAAACTGGACCAGTTTTCCTGCGCCTTGCTCGGTGTCGGAGATGGACTCGATCACCTTTGAGATTGAATCCGACATGATTACAGATACGCACTGGGCCATACCACTCGGCCCTGAACATCCGCACGCCGCGTTCAGCGACATGCACAATTTGTCGGCCATCGTGTTCTCGATTTGGGATGTAATGCACGTCAAGCCTTGAATGCCATTCATTATATCCTGCAATTCGCCAACATCCGTGTATGAATCGACAGTATCTTCAATGACGTACGCGCTTTCCAGCATCAGATTGCCCGACGCGCTTTCGACATCCGCGATTGAGCTGACGATATCCTCCATGGCATTTTGCATGCCTGTGGGCAGCGTGCAGCAATCGGCGCACGGATCGTTGTTGCCGCAGTTGCAGACAGCGCGGACGGAGCAGCACAGCTTGCGCAGCATGACGCATTCCATGTCGGCTATATTTTTATAAATATTATAAACGCCGTCGATCAGCTGACGTTTTTCACTGCCGACCAACGCCGCTAAGGGATTCTTGATAACCGCGAGCGCAGCCGCGCCAGCCTTGATGACTTCCGCGCCACCGCTCTCGCCAGCCGCTATCGAGGCGACGATCTCACCCAGCGAATCCAAGACGTTGCCGGACAATCCCTCGCATTCGCACGCCTTCGGCCCGACCCGTTTGCATCCTGGCGGGCAGCTGACGAACACGCAACCAGGGCCTTCAACATAGTTGAACCCCGGCGAGCAGCACACATACTGCGCAAAAAGGATCGCTACATTGCTGTGAATCTGGTCTATATCCGTGACGCATTCATTGCCTGCCTCGTCCAGGGACCAGCATATGAACTTTGCGCCGGGCGGTATATGCTCTGGGCGTTCATTAGCAAAGTCAATATCAATAGCCGCCCTGTCGATCCGTTGATGCAGCAGCAGCGGGTCTACCCAAGTAACAGTTTTTTCCGGGTCTAAGTTGCGGCTGTTGAATATCAGTATGTGCGGGATCTTAATCGAGTTGGCCTCGGCGTCGGCGCCGTTGCGCAGCGAGCCGCCTTTGAAGGGCACGTCAGGGCAGTCAGTCTCATTGTTGTCGGGCAGCGGACTATCCGAAAGCTGCACAGCATCCTCGTCGCAATCTAGCACAATGACACCGCCAGTCAGCAGCACATTCTGTTTCGCATAATTATCATACACATAATCGTCGTCGCCCTCATTACCGAACGCTCTGTTGAACAGCCGCCCGACTTTGCCATAATAACCCGTATGTATATGCGTAGCGGTAACATAGTTGCCATGCGCCGCTACTATGGGAGGTTCGATTTCCCAAAAGCATGCTAAGCCTGCCGCACCACCATCCACATCTACTTCATCACACGCGCCTGATATAACTATGTTCGATACATAATTGTCAACGAATGTACACGTCACATCATCATCCTCTTCTTCAACACCACGCGCATAGAAATAGCCAGCAATGCCTCCGACGCGGGAGGGTAGCGGCCCTTCGCATGTCACATCAGCATTGCTGATACAGTTTGTGAATTCTGTGGTTTTGGTATCCACTCCTCCGACAATGCCGCCGACAGCGCTGATCGTGCCAAGATCGCCAGCGGTAATAATTTTACCATTGTTTATGAAGTTCCTGATCTTCACATCATTGCACAAGGTATGGCCGGCGAAACCGCCTATAAATTGTGAACCCACAGGCTGATTTTCGATGCCGTTGAACACAATATGTTTGCCGTTGATCGTGCCGTAATTGACACTATAGCCGTCATTGGATTTAACGTACAACTGATCCGCTAATGCAACCTCGCCAACGAATCCGCCTATGCTATAGGATTGAAACATATTCGGTACGGTTATGCTGCCATAATTCGCGCAGCGGTCAAACCATATTTCGTCAAAGGCATGAATAGAGCCCGCGAATCCACCGACATGACCTCCGGCTTTTATATTAACATAATTAATACAATTTGTGAACGATAATATGCTGCTTCCGTTATTATGGCTGTTGCCAAGGAATCCGCCGATGGTGTCGTGCGTTTCATCACCCGTTATCTCGCCGCTGGCGCTGCAGTTGACGAACGAGGCGGCACCGGATTGTAAAAAAGCGCCATCCCCGGAATAACCATACACCACATAATCCGGATTGCGCGTAACCTCGCGCAGATGCAGATTCTTTATGACCGTGCCGCCGTAAACGGTCGCGAACAGCGCCGCGTTAAGGCCCGTTATCGTGTGGCCATGGCCATCGAGCGTAATCGGCAGATAGTTTGTCTCCGATTCTTCAGTTTTGAAGCCCAAGCTCACAATGGGCGTCCAATCGCCATCTATGACGATATCCGCCCTGATGTCGTAATGATCGCTGGCATTGCCGCCGTAGTCGCCGGGTTCGCCAATAAGTAAGCAATACAGTTCGTGCGCGTCGTGGATCTCCGTCTTTGATATATCCATTTCGTCGCAGTAGCCCTCCGGCAGATCACGGCGATCGTCGTTCGGGACACAGTTAGCGCGTAGTTCCATGGTTATACCTCCTTAATCATCTCCCTCCGATAGTGTGCGCGGACGCCCATTCTATCTCCGGTGGAATCAATATATGATTCAGGAGTAATAACCGTTCGGTGCGTGTCTATAAGGTTAAAAACGGCGTCGGCCATCCGCTCTGCCGCGCCCTCCCATTCAAACCATTTAATGCCCTCGACCGCGCGGAACCACGTCATCTGCCGCTTGGCATACTGCCGGGTGCGGATGACGATCGCTTCCCTTAATCGCTCCCGAGGCCAGCCCTCCGCGAGCGCTTGCGCCGTCTCCTTGTATCCTATCGCTTGCATGGATTGAGCGGATACGGGCAGCCCGCACCGCAGCAAGAATCGCACCTCATCCACCAGCCCCGCATCCAGCATCGCGTCCGTGCGCTGTACGATGCGCTGAATCAGCAGTTCGCGCGGGACGTCGATGCCCAGCGTCAGCGTTGTGAAACGCTCTTCGACACTATCCTTCAGCATGGACATGGGCGTTCCGGTCGTCAGCGTGATCTCGATGGCGCGGATCATTCGCCGCCGATCGCCCAGCGGCAGACGCCGCGCCGTGGCTGGATCCAAATCCAACAGTCGGTTGTGCAGCGACTGGCTGTCCATCGATTCCAACTGCGCGCGCAGCACGCTATCGGCTTCCGTCCGCGCGAACTGCATGGGATAGCGGATCGCCGATAGGTATAAACCCGTGCCGCCGACCAGCACGGGTAATTTTCCTCTAGCAAGTATATCATTTATGATGGGCAGCGAATCCCGCGTGTACTCGGCTACAGAGTACGGCTCATCCGGCGGCACATATGACAGCGCGTGGTGCGGCACGCCGCGCCACTGCCACGGCTGAATGCGCGCCGTGCCCACGCGCATGCCTCGGTACACCTGCATGGCGTCCATAGATACAGCTTCGCCGTTTAACGCGCGGCATAAGTCGATCGCCGCGTCGGACTTTCCCGAAGCGGTTGGCCCTACGACGGCCACAATAAATGGTTTTTTATTCATTAATGCCCGCCGTTATTTTGTATAATAACTCATTAAACAAATATTAGACGATCCGCTTGAACCGCCGATCCAGCTCGCGCTTCTCAATGGCCACGCAAATCGGACGGCCATGCGGACAGGTCGGCGCCGTATTCGTCCGCGCTAACTGGGATATCAACCCGGAAATCTGCGCGCGGGTGAGCGGTTCGCCGCCCTTGATCGCCTTCTTGCACGCCAGCTTTATGAGTGTGTCGCGCTGGCGTTTCATCGTGGGCAGTTCGCAAAAGTCCCCAAGCGCATCGATGACGGCGCGGATGAGATCCGGCGCGGGTTCGCCCAGCACCATGGGTACGGCGGTCACCCGCAGCGCGCAGTCACCGAATGGCTCGACGATGAAACCAGCATCTGCGATGGCCTGTCGGCTTGCGTCCACTAGCGCAGATTCGCGGCGGGTGAGCGTCAACGTCAACGGCGCGAGCATGGGTTGAGACGCCGTTTCGCCGTCCAATGCGCCGATGAATTGGTCGTAGAGAAAACGCTCATGCGCCGCGTGTTGGTCGATCACGTACAACGTTTCGTCTAGTTCCGCCAAAATATATTGGTTGAACGCCGCGCCAAATACGCGGAAGGTTGGCGCTGTTTCAGGCGTACCGTGAATATCCCGCATGGTTTGCTGTTCTGCCTCGGGTTGAATCATTGGAACGGCGGTGTCGCGCGCCGCGCTGATGAGCGTGGCGTTTGAGGTCTCAACCTCCGGTGGTTGTTGCGGCTGGATCGTTATGGTAGGAATATTTGGGATTGATGGAATCGATGGAGTTGATGGTATTGAAGCATTTATATCGTTATCAGGAATAGTAGAAATTGTCGAATTCAAATCGATCGCAGGTAAATCGGCAAACGGATTCGACGCCTGTGGCGGCATCGATACAACGGTTGAATGTGACGGAGCCGCATTCCTAACCGCTCCATTCACCAAGCCGGATATCCCTTCGCACACAGCGCACTCGTCTCGGAATCTGACCTCCAATTTATTCGGATGGACGTTAACATCCACCATCGCGTAATCTGTCGTCAGCCACAACGCAAATATAGGCGAGCGGCCGATCATCACCCGCTCGCGGCACGCTGATTCCACCGCATCGGCCAGCACGTTCGCCCGCACAACCCGTCGGTTTAGGAATAGCCACTGCTGCGCCTTGCCGTGCCTCGCTTCCTCACCCACGCCTATGAAGCCCTCTACGACACAACCCGCCGCTGCCCCGCTGACAGGGATCAAGCGTTGCGCGGTCTCCAGCCCCCACGCCGCCGCTAACACCCCACGGGCATTGCCGTCGCCCGCACTGCGGAATGTCTGCCTGCTCTGGTTGATTATGCGCACACAAACATCCGGCCACGCTGCCGCCAGCTTGATGATCCAATCCGTGGCATACGCCGTCTCAACCAAAGGTTTCTTGAGGAATTTGCGCCTCGCAGGTACATTAAAGAACAGATCCTTCACGACGACGGTAGTCCCCTCGGGACTGGCCGCGTCGCGGATCTTCAATATCCGGCCGCCTTCGATATCAATTGCCGCTCCGTCCTCAACGCCGCGCGGCCGACTGGTCAGCGTGACCTTCGAAACGGCCGCAATCGACGCCAGCGCCTCACCCCTGAAACCCATCGTGGCAATGTCTGCCAAGTCCTCCGCCGCGCGCAACTTGCTGGTGGCAGAACGCGCGAATGCCAGCGCCAGTTCCTCGCGCGGGATGCCCACACCGTTGTCCGTCACGCGGAAGTACGACAGCCCGCCGTCGCGCAACTCAACCGTTACCGCGCGCGCCTGGGCGTCAAAGCTGTTCTCGATCAGCTCCTTTATGGCGAGCGCGGGCCGCTCGACGACCTCTCCGGCGGCGATCAGGTTAACGACGGCCGAATCCAACGGTCTGATTCTGTTCATTTGTTATTATTCATTCTCATCCGTCTATCGTATAATTATACATTTTTAGCGCGTTCATGTATCTGAAATAGTGTGTTAAGCGCCTCGATTGGGTTCATAGCCATCACATCTAATGAGCGTATATCCTCGATCAACGCGGTGCGTTCCGTCTCACCGAAGGCGACCTGATCCTGCTTCTCTTTTTTGTTTTTTTCTAATATGCTTCGCCCGATACCTGCGCCGCCTTGATTCATTGCCTCGATCCGCGCAAGAATTGCCGTCGCGCGCATAACAACCGACCTTGGCAGCCCCGCCAACCGCGCGACGTGTATGCCGAAGCTCTTATCCGCGCCGCCTCGCACGATTTTTCTTAGGAATAGCACGGATTCGCCCTGCTCCTTGACCTGCACGGAATAATTTACCACGCCGTGCAGTTGTCCCTCTAGTTCGCTTAATTCGTGATAATGCGTCGCGAACAGTGTCTTTGCGCCGACCTTTTCCGCCACGTACTCGGTGATCGCCCACGCGATCGACAGTCCGTCGAACGTCGACGTACCGCGGCCGATTTCATCCAACAGTATCAGAGAACGCTCGGTCGCGGATCGCAGGATCGCCGCAGCTTCGCTCATCTCAACCAAGAATGTAGATTGCCCGGCGGCCAGGTCGTCCGACGCTCCCACGCGCGTGAATATTTTATCAACAATACACAAATTGGCCGCGCTTGCCGATACAAAACTACCCATCTGTGCCAACAATTGTATCAGTGCTACCTGACGCATGTATGTGCTCTTGCCCGCCATATTCGGCCCGGTTACGATGTGCAAACAATTATCCGTTGTATTCATGAACGTGTCGTTCGGGATGAATGGTTCATCGTCGAGCATCGTTTCAACAACCGGGTGTCGTCCTGCTTTTATATCAATTATACCATCATCGTTGAATGTAGGGCGCACATAGTCGCGCGTCAGCGCCGTGGATGCCAGCGAGCACAGCGCATCCAGCCGCGCGAGCGCATCGGCGGTGCGGCGCGTGCGCTGGATATGTTCGGCTAACCAAGCTAGCAGCGCGTCGAATAATTCCTGTTCCAGCCGGATGGACCTATCCTTCGCGCCGATGATGGTCTCTTCCATGCGCGCCAGTTCGGGCGTCGTGTAACGCTCACCGGTTGTAAGCGTCTGCTTGCGCAGATAGCGATCCGGCGCCTTTTCCACCTGCGACTTGCTGATTTCGATCATGTAACCAAACACGCGGTTGTACATAACCTTCAGCGTCTTGATTCCCGTCGCGGCACGCTCGCGGGCTTCCAATTCGCTGATCCATGCCTGGCCATCCTTGGATGCCTGGCGCAGCGTATCCAACTCTTCGTTGTATCCATCCTTTATGAACGAACCGCCGCCGAGCGTTGCCGGGGGATCGGGCGCGATCATCCTATCGAGCAGTGCACACAGATCCTCCATCGGATCCAAAGAAGCTGTGATTTCTACAAGAATGTTGGATTTCAGTTCTCCCAACAATAACTTGATGCCCGGCACCTGCCTGTAAGCCGCACTCAAAGCAAGCGCGTCACGTGCGTTGAACGACTTATACGATACCTTGCACAACAACCGTTCGAGGTCGGCGATGCCCTTCAGCCTTGATTGTATTTCCGTCAGTCTTGGCGAATCGGATGTCAGCGCAGTAACAGCGTCAAGGCGTGCTTCGATGAATTCCCGCACAGCCATTGGATGTTCAACCCAGTGCCGCAGCGTGCGCGTGCCCATCGCCGTTCTGGTGTCGTTCAGCAGGTGGAGCAGCGTGCCCTTGCCCTTTCGGCCTTGGATCGTTTCGGACAACTCCAGGTTGCGCCGAGCGACGAGATCCATGCCCAGCTCATCCGAGCGCGCGCTGATGGTCAGCGTGGTGATGTGCAGCATCGCGGTGCGCTGGGTATCGTTCAGGTATGATAACAATCCGCCCGCCGCGCAAACCGACAGCGGCATGCCGGCCAATCCCATCGACTCGATAGTCTCCGGCAGCTTGATGGATTTGTTGGATGAATTCTCATTAACTGAATTAAAATGCGCAAGCAGCACCTTCCGCGCCGTGCCTGACGCGAACATATCGTCACTATACGCTGTAATGGCAGAATCCGACAACCCACAATTGTTTTCCGCAAAGAATATACGCGTCGCGCCGTCCGATATGGATTCGACAGGTTTTATCGACGCGAGAACATCTGACAACTCTTTAGCGTCAGAAACCTCGAGGACATAAAAATCCCCCGCGCCAACGTCCACCCATGCCAAGCCCGCGCGCTTCTTTCGCACAACTATGGATAGTAAGTAGTGGCTTTGGCTGCCGTCCAGTGCGTCCTGATCCACGATGGTGCCCGGCGTGACGATGCGCACAACTTCCCGTTCTACCAGCCCTCTCGACTGTGCCGGATCCGTCATCTGTTCGCAGATCGCTACCTTATGCCCCAATGCAACCAACCGATTGATGTACGACGTTGCGCTGTGATGAGGCACACCGCACATGGGCGCTCGCGTGCCGTCGCCAGCGTCACGACCTGTCAGCGTCAAATCCAGCAGAGACGACACCTTTTGCGCGTCCTCAAAGAACATTTCATAAAAATCGCCCAACCGAAAGAATACGATCGTATCAGGATATTTCTGCTTCATACCCAAATACTGCCGCATCATCGGCGCGTACGCGGCCATGGTTAGCGCTTCTCCACAACCGAATATTGTATCTGGTCAATCATCACCATACGTCCCGCCTCCGCCGCAACCCGAACACCCCGCGCAGCTGCCGCCGCAGCCGCTGGAATATCCCGCCGTTGTACCATCTTCGACATTATCCGCGACCATGAACGCCAAAACCTGGTTGACCTGGCTGATCAACGATGTGAACGCCTGCCGCGCCTCCTGCATCCGCTCAACCAGCGGCATTTCCCCCAACGACGCCTGCAGGTCGTAAATCATTTGGGTGTGCAACTTGACGGCCTCGCTATCCATATCGGAATCCTCCATCAAGGAGGTCAGCGCGGCCTTGTGCGCGGATAGCCGCGTCAACGCCTCCGACGCCTCGGGGTTGTCACGCACGGCGGCCTCGGCTTCGCGCATGAATAAATATGCATCTGTGTCCGCCAGCGCTTCACCGAGCGCCTGGGTACAGCGGAATACCTCATTATCGGTTGTCATTCATTTCACCACCTAAATTATTCCATTTCGATTACACCGCGCAGCGTGTTGTGCCCCGCCGATGTTATCCTGATAGGAAGAAACTGCCCGATCAACCCCGCGCCGCCTGGGAATGACACGGCTATCCCGCGCTCAATCTTCCCCGACAGCTCTGCGGAATTCCGGCGCGCCGACTCATCAGCCAATACAATCTGTCGTGTGCCGACCAAACCATTCAACACCTTCGCGGTTTGCGCTTCCTGCGTTGCAATGAGCCGTAAGATCCGCTCGCGCGACACAGCTTCCGGCAGTCGATCCGGCAATTCTGCAGCCCGTGTTCCCGCCCTTGGCGAGTATACGAATGTGTAAGCCGCATCGAAACCGACCTCGTCGACCAGCGATAACGTCTCAAGAAAATCCGCTTCCGTCTCGCCGGGGAATCCAACAATCAAATCGGTTGTAATACCAACCTCCGGTATGGCCTTGCGCAGCGATGATACCCGCTCCAGATACCGCTCACGGTTGTAACAACGGTTCATTAGTTGCAGAATCCTGTTGCTGCCCGACTGCACGGGCAGGTGGATGTGATTGCACACGGCCTTGATAGACGCCATCGCGTCTATCAACTCATCCGACAAATCCTTTGGATGTGATGTCATAAACCGGATGCGCGGCACGCCTAGCTCCGCTACTCTTCGCAAAATCCTCGCGAACGTCTGAACGCTTGAACCGCTTGATAAGTTCGATAGTCCTCTCCCATACGAATTGATGTTCTGGCCTAACAGCATTATTTCTTGGACGCCGTCGGCCAGCAAGCCCTCGACTTCGCGCAATATCTCATCCGGCTCTCGCGAACGCTCGCGGCCGCGCACGTACGGCACGATGCAGTAGCTACAGAAGTTGTCACAACCACGCATGGCAATCACGAACGATTTATGCCGCTGCGGACGGATAGCGGCGATTTCGTTGAATTCTCCATAATCGCCTGCATCCTCGTCGGATCCAGCCTGTTCCCATATCGCGGTAACTGGTTCGCGCTCGTCCATCGCTCGCAGCAGATATTCCGGCAACAACTGCAGATTGTGAGTGCCAAACACGATATCCGCGCCGGGGAACATGCGCCGCGCCTCATCCTCGCCGCCGGACTCCTGCGCCATGCACCCGCACACGCCGATCAGCAGCCGCGGCGCCGACCGCTTCCGATGGAGCGCCCACAGAATGTTGCCACGCGCGCGCCGCTCCGCGTTGTCCCGCACGCAGCACGTATTATATAGAAGAAACTCCGCCGAATCCCGCGCCGCCTTCTCCAATCCGCACGCGCGCAGGATCCCCGCCATCGTCTCCCCATCGCGCGTGTTCATCTGACAACCATAGGTTACTATGGCGAACGTGCGCGGCCGGTCGGAGCGGCCCTTCAGTTCGTCAATTACTGCTTGTAACTTTGTCACCATTATCACCTATAAGTATTCGCCCGTCGCCATGGCAGGTCGGACATTCGCGCGTGAGCAGCGTGCGCAGCGGCGCGTCGGATTTTTTGCGCGTTAATTCCAACAATCCCCGGCGCGTGAACCCCTCCACGCGCACCCGTCCGCGATCGCCTCGCGCGCATTCTATAAAGAACGATTGCAGCGCCTCGCGATCCTCGTCCGAGCGCATGTCGATGAAGTCGATCAGGATCACGCCGCCAATGTCGCGCAGGCGCAGCTGCCGCGCGATCTCCTTCGCCGCGATGCGGTTGATGTTCAGTACGCTGTCCCGCTCCGTGCGCAGCCGCGCGTCGCGGCCCGAATTCACGTCGATCGCCGTCAACGTTTCACAAGGTTCGAACAGCAAGAACGCGCCGCCGTTCAGTTCGACCCGACGCTTCAGTAGGTTATCGATGCCGCGCTGTATGCCAAACCGTTCGAATAGCGACGGTTGTTCCTTATCCAGCCGCACAACATCCGCGCGTTCCGGGGCGATACGTCGGAACGCGTTCAGTGCTGACTTAAACAACCGATCATCGTCAACCGCACAATCTTTCAGCCGTGCGTCCGTCAGATCTCTAGCAATGCGTACCGTTATGTCGTCATTGGCAAACAGACAGGCGGGCGGTTTGGCGGTTTTTGCCCGCGACTGTATATCATGCCATAATGTTAATGTATCCTCAACATCATGGAGGATTGCTTCTTCCGTTTCACCCTCGGCGGCCGTGCGCAGTATCCAGCCTATCCCGCCGGATTTGTGCGACTCGCCCAGCGTACGCAAGCGCACGCGTTCATCCTCATCCACGATTTTGCGTGAGACGCCCACCGTGTCAAACGATGGCATCAACGCCGCGAACCGTCCTGGTAAAACAATATTTCGTGTGACGCGCGGACCCTTTCCGGGATCCGGCTCGCGCGCGACCTGAACGAGCGCCGGGTCGCCGGGCGACAAATGCGCTATCGGCGCGGCAACCGGCCTGACGCGCGGCTCCACATCCGGCGGTGGTTGGTCGTTCAGCGGCAGCAGCGCGCCGCGCTCCAGCCCAATATCGACAAATACCGCGCCTAGGCTCGGTGCGCGATTGATTACCCGGCCCAGGAATATACTGCCAGCCAGCCTCCGTTCGCTGTCGCGGGACACTATATACTCCGCCAGCCGCCCGTCCTCGATGACAGCCAGGCGTGTTACATCATTAAGTTTTGATAACAGCGCAGTCCGCGCGGTGGGCAGCGCTAACGTTTGGGTTGAATTCATCGTGCCTCCAATACATATTTATGCAAACAGCATGCCGATAATTATGCGTAACTTGCATTAACATTCAATCAGCGGGACGGGTTCTCCTGCCGCCTCGCCATACATGTGCACCCGCTCGATGAGCGTGCGCGGCAGCGGCGCGCCGGAAAATTCCGCCAGCGATTGAATGAGCAGGTCCGGCTTCAGCGTCTCGCGCTCCGTGAACGACACGCGGGTGTACAACGCCTCCGCCAAGTCGATCCAGCGCAGTTCGTGCAGCATGGGCCGGATGTCCACATCCGAGTGACCGCTCTTGGATACGCGCACAGCGGGTATGGATTCGCACGCAAGGAACGCTTGAACGTTGTCAGTTAACCCCGCATCGTTGTCCAATCGTATCATGTATGACGCGGTCCGCAGCATAGCCATCAGCTTGGGATGATCGTCGGACACGGCGCGGCAGCGGACGACGGGCAAGCCCGGCGGCATCGCGGCCCGCAGCGCGTCCAAGCAAGCCGCGCATTCCGGCTCCGACAGTGGCTTGGACAGCGTCACATCTATTAATTCCTCGCGGCCGGAATGACCGACGGCCAGCGGCGAGGCGAACGCGATCAGCATGTGCGGGTTGAACCCCTGCGAGTAGGCGACCGGCAGGCCGGCGCGCCGCAACGCGCGCTGCATTACGCGCAGCAAATCGAGGTGCCCGATAAACCGCAGCGCGAATGACTTCTCAAACGCTATGAACAGCCGCACGCGCACACGCCCCCTTCGCTTGCAACCCACAACCCTGGCAACCATGAGTACGACAATCCGGCGTGATCTCGCCCGTCAAGGCGCGCTGATACTCTTGCCAGAGGAATGTTTTAGTTATACCCGTGTCTATAATATCCCACGGCAGCGGGTCGTCCATACCGCGCTCGCGGTTCGCGTAATCGGCAGGATCGACGCCGCATTGCTCGAACGCCCGATCCCACGCGTCCGCGTTGAATAACTCCGTCCAACCGTCGAACCGACAGCCCGATCGCCACGCCGCCTCCAGCACATCACCCATGCGTTCGTCGCTGCGCGCGAAGCACGCCTCCAATCGTGACAACCGTGGGTCGTGCCAGTGTAATGTCACAGCGCGCGGCAGCCGTGGTTTAAGCAAGCCTATTTTGCGCTGAATATCGGCTATTGAATCCTGCGCAGACCACTGGAACGGCGTGAATGGTTTCGGCACAAATGGTGCGATACTTAGCGAAACGCGGAGTCGTTTACCCCGTTCGCAGCCGGATTCGCGCAACATCCGTCGGATCATGTCCGCGATGCCTACGACATCCTCATCCGTTTCAGTCGGCAGGCCGATCATGCAGTACAACTTAATATTGTTAACGCCGGAAGCGACGGCCTCGCGGATCGCCCGCGCGGCATCGTCCTCGGTGACGCCCTTGTTGATCGCGTCGCGCAGACGCTGGGTTCCCGCCTCCGGCGCGAACGTGAGGCTGGATTTGCGCACATCCGTCTCGAACGCGTCGCCCATCGCCGCGCCGATCCCGCTATCCACGCGCAGCGACGGCAACGAAAGCTGGACGCGCATGCCATCCAGCCGCGCCTTCAGCGCCGCGCTAAGTCCCGCCAGGTCGGAATAATCCCCGGTCGACAGCGCGCATAACGACAATTCTTCGTATCCTGTCGAACGTATCAGCTGCGCGCCTTGCTCGGCCAACGTTTGAACAGAACGCTCACGCGGCGGGCGATACAACATCCCGGCTTGGCAGAATCGGCAGCCTCGCGTGCAACCGCGCGCCACCTCCAACACCACGCGGTCGTGGATCGTCTCCAGGTACGGCACGACGCACGTTTGGGGGAAGTATGCGGCGTCCAGATCGTTGATGACACGCTTATGTATGAGCTTATCATGGTGATGAATCACGGGCACATACACGCTATCCAGTTGTGACAACGCGGCCAGGCGATCTGCGCGGTTCTTAACGCGCTTGAATACCTCGACGATCTCGCCGATCAACTCCTCGCCGTCGCCAATCGCAAACGCATCGATGAATGGCGTCAGCGGTTCCGGGTTAAACACGCAAACTCCGCCTGCGATAACTATCGGATCATCATCATTACGTTCACTGGAGCGGATCGGAATTCTACCTAAATCCAGCGTTTCCAGTATGTTCGTGAAGCACATCTCATACGGCAGCGTGAACGCTACTGCATCGAAGGCGCGCAATTCCGCGTTGCCTTCCAGCGAACGCAGTGCCAGGCTATTCGCGCGCAGCGCGTCCGCGTAATCCACCCACGGCGTGAATACGCGCGCGCAGGTGACATCCTCGATCTCATTAATGTTATGATATAGTATCTTCATGCCCAGATGCGACATGCCCACCTCGTACACATCCGGGAAAACCATCGCGAACTTGACAGCGGCTGCGGTGTTGAATGGCACGGCATTCAACTCGCTGCCGATGTAGCGCGCTGGTTTGGCGACATTTCCTAATAAATCCACTGCTTCGATTGCTTCAATATTCATCAATGATTCAGCCTTGCTGGAACTTTCTCCAACGATAAGTACCCATCATCCTCATGATGATGGTTGATCAGCGCGGCGTGCCCGTACTGCGCGATAGCCATGGCGCAGTTGGCGGGCCATGGCGCGCGGCCCATGGCGGCACATGCCAGCAGATCCCCCGCGCGAAGAGCGGGCAGAGTCACATCCCAAGCCAGGAACCCCGACGGGCTGGATGTGCGATCCGCAATCGCAATCGGCTCGAAGTCGTCGCCGACCCGATTGGCCAGCGTCAGCATCGGTTGACGGCGCGCGAACGCCGTGTTGGATGAATCCGGCGCGACGGCGTCCGTTACCGCGCACGGACGCAAGCCTTCATAACGCTTGACCGCCGCGACGGTGGTCAGCAGCGTACCGGATTCCTGAACGATCGCGCGGCCCGGCGTGAGACTTAACAGCGGCAGACGCATCCCCTTGCGCTGGCACATCGCCCTTAGCGCGTACGCGAACGACGCCAAGGTTTCCGCCACGGGCGGCGGATCGTCGTCGCGCGCGAACCGGATCGGGAACCCGCCGCCCAGATTCAACTCCTGCATCTCGCATCCTATCACAACCATAGTTAGGACGACAAAATCCGTCAGTTGTTCCAGTGCGGCAATGTAGGGCTGTTCAGATTCAATCTGACTGCCCAGGTGCGCGTGCAGACCAATGAGGCGCAGATTCGGGCACGCGGCGACGCGCTTGACAGCGCCAAGGGCTTCGCCTTCATCCAGCGGGATGCCGAACCGCGCGCCAGGCGCGCAGCCCCACAGCGAGTCGCGCGCATGCAGCGGCACGTTCAAGCCCGGGTTGATCCGAAGCAGGACATCCTGCCGGATGTCGGCGGCTTGCGCGGCGGCCTGTAGCGGCTCAATCTCTTCCGCGCTGTCGATCGACACGCGGCCGACGCCCAGTCCAACCGCGCACTTGAGCGTATCGCCGGGCTTCGGGCCGTAGAGCAGTATCGACTCCGGCGCGAACCCGGCATGCATCCCCGCGCTAACATGCGCCAGCGACGCCGCGGCCAGGCCCATTCCCTCCTGCCGGACGACGCGCAGCACCGTCTGGGTCGGGTTCACCTCGGCGACGTACCACGCGCCGCCGCCCAGCCCGACGTCCTTCAATCCCCGGACGAACGCTCGGCAGCGCTGCCTGATCGCCTGTTCCTCCAGGACGATCAGCGGCGTGCCGTACATTGCGGCCAGTTCGACCGCATCACAACCGGCGGTCAGCAGATGCTTCTTCGAGTTGTATCCGCCATCGCCGTCGAATTCATAAGAATCTTGCCGGTTCATACCCACTCCCCCGGCGAATTGTAGCATATTGGGAGTGGATATGTCAAATCACGTCAGTCCGGCTTATCAGTCCAGCACTCCCGCCAGCGGCGTCTTGACCATCGGCGCTTCGCGCTCGTACTTTGTCGAAAGCTGAACCGTATTCCCCGAACCGCCGTTCAGCGTGGTCATGATCTCCAGCACATGCAGCGTCTGCTTGTATGACGCGCGCGGCGAGCGTTTCGTTTCGATAGCCTTAGCCAAGTCCGCCAGACCCAGCGCGCGGGAGTTCTCGGTGTAATGGAACATGACGGGAACCTCATGCGCGTTCGACTTGTCCTCGCCCCGGATGATCTTGATCGGGCCGCCGAACGTGTTCGGATCCGGACAAACCAGCGTCCCCTCCGTGCCGTAAATTTCCAGCTTGATGCCCTCATTGGGAAATACGTCGAACGATGTCGTAATGGTCGCCACCGCGCCGCTGTCGAATGTGAGGATGCCGTTGATGTGCGTAGGCACTTCAACATCGACGACGGTTCCGGCGTGCGGTTCGCTGGTGATCACGCGCTGGCTGAAGCTGGTCTTGGTCACGCCCACGGCGGACTTGACGCCTCCGAGCAGGTTGATAAGCGCGGTGATGTAGTACGGGCCCATGTCTAGCATCGGCCCGCCGCCGAACTGGTAGTAGAACGCAGGATCGGGATGCCAGGTTTCATGTCCGTGACACGCCAGGCACGCCAGCGCCGCGACGGGCTGTCCGATCATCCCGGCATCGATGAGCCTGCGGCAGGTCTGGATGCCCGCGCCCAGGAACGTATCCGGCGCGCCGCCCAGGTACAACCCTTTGGATTCGGCCAGTTTAACGAGCTTGACGCCCTCATCCCACGCCGCGCCCAGCGGCTTCTCACTATAGACATGCTTGCCAGCTTCCAGCCCCTGGCGTGTCACCTCGTAGTGCTCGTAGGGGCGCGTCAGATTCAGCACGATGTCGATGTCGGGATCCGCGAATAACTCCTGCATCGTGTCGTAAATCTTGGGCACGCCATACTTCTCCTGCGCCTTTTCAGCGCGCTCGCGAACCAGGTCGCACACTGCGGACAGTTCAATCTCCTTGAACGTTTTGGTAATATTCTCCAAATAGATACCGCTGATCGCGCCGACGCCTACCATGCCAATGCGTATCACAGGTGCTGCCTCCTTATATTAAAACAAATATTCTTAATACATCTTAGCCTGATTCTCAAACCGTTCCGTAGTTAAACCATGCTCCACGGCATAGGCCTTACCCTCGCCAGCCCAGAGCATGCCGCGCTCCATCAGCAGTTCCGCGCTCGGCGCCTTGTCGAATACGTCGTCATGATGCCCCAGCGACGAGTAGAATACCCGCCCATTGCCCCAATACTTGGTCCAGGCGACGGGCATATCGACGGGCTTATTCGATATGTGATAATAAGTAACCGACGGGAAGCGCGTCGTAGCCAGCACCTCTATCGACGGATCGACGTGCAGGTAGTAGTGTTCGCTCGCGACCTTGAAATCCTCGATGCCCTCGACTATCGCGCTGGAACCGTGGCGGATGTTGACCATGTACTCCACGCCGTCGCCGCCCGGATGACTGACCCACTGTCCGCCCGTCATGAACTGCCACTCGGTATCCTTCCTGAATGCGTCGCACATACCGCCGTGGCATCCGGCCAGGCCCACGCCCGCGCCGACAGCCTTGGCGATGTTCTGCGAATGCTCGCGCTCAATCTCGCCCATCGTCCAGCAGGCGACAATCAAGTCCAGCTCGAGCAGCGCGTCCAGGCTGGAAGCCTTGGCCATGCTGTCCGTCAGCTCGACCTCATAGCCATGCTTCTCCAGCAGTCCGGCAAACCGTTTGGATGTGAGCTTGGGTTCGTGACCATCCCAACCGCCTTGGAATATCCACGCCTTTTTCGACATAATAATGCCCTCCCTTTACATCGTAATATTGTATTAACTGAGGCTCGCCGCCTCCTCGGTGATGGGTTCCAGAATGAACTGCCCGTTCGAGACACGGTAACACCGATCGCCGAACGCCTTGGCCGAACGCTCGTTCAGCGTGAGGAGTATGGTCGTCACCTTCTGGGTGCGCGTGAGTTTCCACACGGCTCGAAGATAGCCGCGCGACTTGGCTTCGTCCAGCACTGTACGCGGCTCGACGACAACCAGAATCTTCGGCTGGGCCAGCAGTACAACGCGCAGCGCAAGCAGACAACGCTGCTCGACGTTCAGCGCACTCAGCGGCATGTCCAGCGTCTGCGCCAGATTCAGCGGCTCCAACGCCGCGCGAAACAGGGCTATATCCTGTCGGCCCGGCGCGCGTCTGAATGGATGCCCCTCGCCGTACGAATACGTGAGCGCGAGGTTTTCCATAACGCTGAACCCAGGCACAAGTATACCGCGCGGATCATCCGGCAGCGACGCCAGCCGCTTGCGTCGGACGGATGGCTTTATCTGCGAGATGTCGATGCTGTCCGCGAGCACTCGGCCTTCGTCGGGCGCGCGCTCGCCCGTGAGCGTATCAGCGATAATCGGCAGGATAGACTCATCCTCGACAATCAGCGACACAAACGACTCGACAGGCGCGCGGAACGACGCGTGCTTCAGCGGGTTTGGCGATCCGGCGATCGAGACATTCTCCAGCTGCAGCATAATCTATCTGTAACCCAGCGCCGCGAACGCTATGGCCAGGATACCGATGACGGCTCGGTTATCCAGCCAGGACGTCATATTCACCAGCGAATTAACCGCAGCGGCTAGTGCACACCACAGGATAGCGCCGACCAGCGCGGCCGCGCAGTCCCAAGCACCGCCGCGGTTGCGTTTGCGCACAACGATACGCCCCAATCCGGCGGCCGCCATGCCGCCAATCCATGCCCCGGCGGGCAGCAGGGATGCTCTATCTGTTGCAAGCATAGCGATCAAGATGCCCGCCGCTCCAGCGAATATGCCGCCGATGGCCAGCGATGTCGCCACCGCCGTTCCTGGTGAGACGATCCGGTAACGCATCTCACCGCCATCCATAACCGCCGCGCGGATCCCCAGCGCCAGCCGCGTCCGCGTAAACAACGTCCACACCACACACAACGGTATAATTATGCAAAATCCAACCAGCATTTGTCCGCGCGCACTTCCAAACGGGCTGGAATATCCAACGTTAATCCCATTGCACACCAACAGCGACGCAACGCTGAACAGCGCTCCTGTTAACCATAATTCCATATGGCATAACGAATTAACTCCATATACAACTAAAGCTCCCACAACCGCCACACCCACCACCATCAATGGCATAACGTACATCCACCGCAGTCTCATCAGCAGCGACGCGCCGGCCATTGTCAACGCAAACATCCCTTCGGCGGATGGGTCAGCCCTACCCAGCAGTCGGCGCGCGGTCAGCGACGCCATGGCCAGCAGTGCTGCGACCGGGATGAATACCGCCGTATCAGCCAGTGAATATCCACTCCCTTTGTACATAAAAATTCACGAAGAATAACAATATGTCCACGGGCAGTTTCACCCAGAACGACCATCCGGGCGTCACCGAGGCCAGCAGATGCGTAAGTCCCGCGCCGATACACAGCTGCACAGCGGCTAGCAGCGCATAGCGCAGCGCAGCCTTGCGCCCGCCCCTCTGGAACACGATCGTCCTATTCAATAGGAAGTTGAACAGAGCGGACACCACCCGCGCGCCTGCGTAAGCCAGGCCATACGACGCGCCAGCGTTCGCAAGCGCGGTGTACAGCCCCCAGTCGATCGCAAATGACAGCGCGGACGAGCCGATGAATTTCAGCAGCACGGCCAGTATCCGCAGCGCATCCTTCAGCGGGTTGAAGTGGGAGCCCTTGTTATCGTTGATATATACCGTCTCGATGGGAGTCTGCGCAAGGCCCAGCTTCAGTTCTTTCAGGCGCAGGAGCATATTCATTTCATATTCATAACGTTCGCCGGGGATGCGCATCATGTCGGGCAGCGAGGCGGCGGGCAATCCGCGCAAGCCCGTCTGCGTGTCACGGCACCGCATACCCGTTATAAGTGTGTAAATAATGCGCGTGATACCGTTCCCCAGGCGGCTCTTCAGCGGCACCTTGCCCGTGAACGCGCGCTCGCCTAGCGCCAGCGCGTCCGGATTCTGGCGCATTGTGTCCGCTACCTTCAGTATATCCACGACCGTATGCTGTCCGTCGGCGTCGGCAGTCACAACGGCGGGTGGTTTCGGTCGGAGCAGCAGCGCGTTGATACCCGTCTTGAGTGCGCGGCCCTTGCCCAGGTTTACGGCATGTCTGACCACCGCCGCGCCTAAGGATTCGGCCTTCCTGAATATATGCGAATACGCCGCGCCGCCGCCGTCGTCCACGAGCAGTACGTCGAGCCCGCGGCTGCGCAGTTCGTTTACCAGGGACACCAGCCGCTCGTCCGGCTTGTACGCCGGGATAAGGATGGTCGTGTTGCTTGGTACCGTGCTGGCCAGCATAGAACCTCCAACCGTATGTTTCAATGTAATCATACCATTACTGGATGCCGCTGGCAAGTTCGAAAGGAAGGAATAAGAGTGAACCCGCGTTCACTCCAGCTCGAACACCCCTGTATACAGTTGGTAATACTTCCCTTTTTCCTCGATCAATCTTTGGTGGCTGCCGCGCTCAATTATTCTGCCATTCTCCAGAACCATTATGACGTCGGAATTCTGAACGGTGGACAGCCTGTGCGCGATGACGAATACCGTGCGGCCCTTCATCAGCGCGTCCATACCACGCTGGACGATGGCCTCCGTGCGGGTATCGATGGACGATGTGGCCTCGTCGAGAATCATCACAGGCGGATCGGCTACGGCGGCTCGCGCGATGGCCAACAATTGCCGCTGTCCCTGCGAGAGATTCCCGCCGTTGCTGATCAGCATGGTCTGGTAACCCTCGGGCAGCCGCTCGATGAAGTCGTCCGCGCCCGCCAGCCGCGCCGCCTCTACACACGCTTCGTCGCTGGCATCCAGTCTGCCATAACGGATATTATCCATAACGGTTCCCGTGAATAGGTTGGTATCCTGCAGCACCAGCCCGATGCCCCGCCGCAGATCCGACTTCCTTATCTTGCCGATGTCAATGCCATCATAATTGATCTCGCCGTCCGTGATATCGTAGAATCTATTCAGCAGGTTGGTAATGGTAGTCTTGCCAGCACCTGTCGCGCCTACGAACGCCACCTTCTGCCCCGGCTCCGCGAACAGCGTAATATCTTTCAGCACGGGCTTTTCTTCCGAATACCCGAAGTTCACGCCGCGCAGCCTAACATCGCCCGCCAGCCGCGTATAATGCGCACTCCCATTGGGCAGCGCTTCCTTCCAGGCCCAAATCCCCGTCCGCTCACCGCACTCCATCAGTTTGCCGTTCACCTCTTTGGCATTGACCAGCGTGATGGTTCCAGAATCCGCCTCCGCGCGCTCATCCAGCACGGCGAATATCCTATCCGCTCCGGCCAGGCCCATTATAACAGCGTTCAACTGCTGCGACACCTGGTTGATGCTCCCGCTAAATTGCCGTGTAATATTCAGGAACGGAACGACCACGCTGATGCTGAACGCCAACCCGGATATGCTCAAATTCCGCGCGCCCGTAAGCAGGAATATCCCGCCGGCCATCGCGACCAGCACATATATCAGGTTCCCAATATTCATGAGTATGGGCGCGAGAATATTGGCGAATTTATTCGCCTGTTCTGAATTGTGGAACAGCTCGTCGTTGACCTTGTCGAACCCATCCTTCGTCGCGTCCTCATGGCAGAATACCTTTATAACCTTCTGCCCGTTCATCATCTCTTCGATGTAACCCTCCGTCTTGCCGAGGGATTCCTGCTGACGGATAAAGTATTTGGTCGAATTCCCGCCCACCTTCCGCACCACGACCGTCATTAGCGACACGCCGGCCAGCACCACGCACGCCATCCACACGCTGTAATACATCATGATGCAGAATAGCGTAACCACCGACACGCTGGATATCAGCAGCTGCGGCAAGCTCTGGGATATGAACTGCCGGAGCGTATCGATATCGTTGGTGTAATGGCTCATGATATCCCCGTGCGGATGCGTGTCGAAATACTTGATGGGCAGGCTCTCCATCTTGCTGAATAGTTTCTCGCGCATCTTCTTTAAGGACGACTGGGTGATAACCGCCATCGCGCGGTTGTATGTAAGGGATGACAGCAGCGACACCACGTACAAACTCGCCAGCAATCCTGTGAACCTAAGCACCTGCGGCCCGACGAACGCCCAGTCACGGCCTTGATTCTGCTCAATCACCGCGATGATATTCTGCATAAATATCGACGGCATCGACGAGATCGCTGCGGTGAATATAATGCACAGCACAACCAGCGGATATGCCACCGGATGGAACTCGCGCAGCATCTTGAACAGCCGCACCGCCGTACCTTTCCGGTACATGGGTCTGCTCTTGTGAGTTTTACGCATACGCTGGCTCACCTCCGTTTGCATCCGCTATCCCCGCCGCTGTATTCGCTGAACCAGCCTTATTCTGGGATTCGTACACCTCGCGATAGACTTCGCTGCGCTCCAGCAATTCCTCGTGAGTGCCCACGTCGCTGATGCCGCCCTTATCCATCAGCACAATTCGGTCGGCATCCATAACCGATGCCACGCGCTGGGCGATGATAATCTTCGTGGTGTCAGGTATCTCATCCTTGAACGCCCGGCGTATCCGCGCGTCGGTATGGGTATCCACCGCGCTGGTGGAGTCGTCAAGTATTAGGATCCTCGGCTTCTTTAACAACGCACGGGCTATGCACAGTCGCTGCTTCTGACCGCCCGATACGTTGGTGCCGCCCTGCTCGATGTGCGTGTCATACCCATCCGGAAACTGTAAAATGAAGTCGTCCGCCTGCGCTAATCGGCACACGCGCCGCAATTCATCATCCGTCGCCAGAGGATCGCCCCACCGCAGATTCTCCTTGATGGTTCCGGAAAACAACAGGTTATTCTGCAGCACCATCGACACCTGATTCCGCAGCGAAGCGATGTCGTACTCGCGTACGTCATGACCTCCTACCTTCACCGTGCCCTCCGTGGCGTCATACAGCCGTGGTATCAGCTGAACCAGCGAGGTCTTGGACGAACCCGTGCCGCCCAGTATGCCGATGGTCTCACCCGAGCGGATGTGCAGATCGACAAATTGTAGCGCCATCCGTTCAGCCTTGGACGAGTAGCGGAAGCTCACGCCGTTAAAGTCAATCGATCCATCCGGTACATCCATAATGGGTTTGGCTGGATTCGCCAGCGTGCTTTCCTCGCCCAACACTTCCACTATGCGGTGCGCGGATTCGTTTGCAATGGTAATCATTACGAATACCATGGACAACATCATCAAACTCATCAGCGTCTGGAAGCTGTACACCATCAGCGACGACAGCTGGCCGATGTTAAACCTCAGTCCCTGAGTGGTTATGATGGTATACGCGCCGAGCGTCAGTATCAGCGACATGTTGAGGTACAGGCAGAACTGCATGATCGGATTGTTGAACGCCAGCAGCTTCTCCGCGCGTGTGAATTCCGCGCTGACCTCGGACGCGGCCTTGCCGAACCTGGCCTTCTCATAATCCTCCCGCACGAACGACTTGACCACGCGGATGCCCTGAATATTCTCCTGTATGGATTCGTTCAAATTGTCGTATTTGCGGAACACGCGCTTGAATATCGGGAACGCGTGGCTGATGATAAGGTACAAACCCGTACCCAAGAATGGTATCGCAAAGGCGAATATCAGTGCCAGCTTGCCGCCCATGATGGACGCCATGACCACCGCAAAGGTTAGCATCAGCGGTGCGCGGATGGCGACGCGTATGATCATCATGAATGCCATCTGCACATTCGTGACATCGGTCGTAAGCCTCGTAACCAGCGACGACGGCGGGAACTTATCAATATTCTCAAATGAGAACGATTGTACGCTGTAGAACATATCCTTCCGCAGATTCCGCGCAAACCCGGTCGAGGCGCTGGCCGCCGCCGTGCCCGACAGTCTGCCGAATGTCAGCGACAGCGCGGCCATCGCCAGCAGCAGGAGGCCATACCGGAGTATGACGTCAATCCCGCATCCGGCGCTTATCTGATTCACCAGCCGCGCCGTAATGAATGGTATGATGCACTCGATCACAACCTCTAATGATACATATGTCGGCGACAGTATCGCCTCTCTCTTGTATTGCCTGATGCTTCCTGCCAGTATTTTCCACATGCGGATCGTATTACCTCTCTTCGACAGCATTAAACTACTAACTTCAGCCAACATTTTACATCGTCCGCAGAAAGTTTGCAAGCGAGGCGCGGCGGAAAATGGATTGACTTCCACACAAAAATCGCATAATATGTATTAGTGTTCAATAATAAATAGTGTTTGGCAAACGTTAGGTCGTGATGAACGTGCACTACTCCCCCTACAAAACCATCCTCTCTCCCACCAACGGCATGAATCTGTACCGCGGCTGCACACACGGGTGCATCTACTGCGACAGCCGCAGCGTGTGCTATCAGATCAAGCACGACTTCGAGGATATTGAAGTAAAACTAGACGCTGTTAAGATACTCGAATCCCAGCTGCGTAAGAAGCGCCAGCCCTGCATGGTGGGCACCGGCGCGATGTGCGACCCATATATCCCATTGGAGGAGGAGCTGCAGGTCACACGCCGCGCGTTAGAACTCATCGACAGCCTGGGTTTCGGCATAGCCATCCAAACAAAATCCACCAGGATACTGCGCGATCTGGATCTTTTCAAATCGATAAACGCAAAGACGAAAGCCGTCGTTCAGATGACGTTGACCACATACGACGAGGATTTATGCAGAATACTTGAGCCGCGTGTTTCAACCACCGCCGAGCGTTTCCGCGCGCTGGAGGTGTTCCGCGACGCTGGGATACCGACCGTGGTATGGATGTGTCCGATACTGCCGTTTATCAATGACACCGAGGAGAATCTGCGCGGCCTGCTGGATTACTGCATCCGCGCCGAAGTGAAGGGGATAATCTACTTCGGCATCGGCCTGACCCTGCGCGACGGCGACCGCGATTATTTCTACAAGAAATTGGACGAACACTTCCCCGGCATGAAGCGGCGGTATATCGACACCTTCGGCCTGTCGTATGAATGCCTTTCCTCCGACCACGATAGGTTGGAGGCGATTCTGCGCGACACGTGCCAGCGGCATGGCATCATGTGCGATTCGGGCGAAATATTCGCGTACTTGAATCGATTCGAGTTGAAAGCACAGCAGTTGTCATTATTTTGAAGTAATTTAACTTACTCTGTCGGTGATGGCGAGTAAAACGAGCAGCCGCCGATAAACTCACGGATGATCGACGTCGGGCCGATGTCGCGCTCGACGTTGGCTTCGTCGATGATGTTCAGGCACATGCGCAGCCGCTCCAGCGTGGACGCCTGTTCGCCTGACACATTGACATCGTTCAGCAGCGGCGCGGCGTACGGTTTGAGCGCCGTCCACTCATATGGCAGCGCCGAATTGAACGTCACATCCGCCGATTCCTGGAATGGGAATATCCACCGCTCTTCACCGCGCCGCACGGATGGCCACATGCCCAGTGTCCTATCCACCGATGCGGAGCGGAACTGGTGGTCGCGGACGATCCGGCGGATCAGCCGCGCGTCCGTCGTGCGCATGCGGTTGTGCGCGTCCAGGCTCAACGCGGTCATCGCGCTGATATAGATTCGGAAGCATAATTCCTGCGGCAGACTCTCCGAAACCTTCGGGTTCAAACCATGGATGCCCTCGATGAGCAGCGGTTGATCGGCGTCCAGACTCACAGTCGGGCCGACGCGCGTCGCACCCATCGTAAAATCATAGCGCGGCATCGCCACGGCTTCACCCGCGAGCAGGCTGGTTAAGCGCCGATTGAGCAGGGCGGTGTTGATGGTGTCGATGTGTTCCAGGTCGCGCGAACCGTCGGCCTCGATTTTTATTTCCTCGCGCGGTTTGTAGAAGTCGTCCAGCGAGATCAGCAGAGGACGCTTGCCCAACACCCGCAGTTGTATTGCTAACCGATGTGTGAACGTGGTCTTGCCTGACGAGGATGGGCCCGCCACCAGTATGGCGCGCGAACCTCTATCCACGATTTGATCGGCAATCTCGGCAATGGACTTCTCGTGCAGCGCCTCACTAACCAGCACCAGGTCGCGTATCTCGCCATTTTTCACATGATCGTTGAGGTCGGCGGCGTAGCGCACGTTAATTATCCTGGCCCAGCGCGCGGCCTGTTCGAATGTGCGCATTATCTTGGGCTGCGCGGTCCACGGCAGCAGCGTCTTGGGATCGGACGCTGGAACCTGGATGACCACGCCCGGCGCGTACGGGTGCAGCGCGAATACCTTCAGCATACCGGCTGATGGCGCGAGTTCCCCGAATAGGTAATCCTTATACCCATCTAACAAATACACGGCGACGGTCTCTTCTGGACCCACTGTGCCAACTGAATGCCCGGCCAGCAGTCGAACCGTTGGCGACTGTGCGCAGTCGTCGCATAACCGCGCAAGCTGGCTGACAGGCCAATCCTCACGAATGAACGGCGTATCCGCCTGGACATACGAGAGCATCCGCTGTTCGATCCTCGCGACCGTAAAGTTATCCACGGGCTGCGACAGGCTGGCGTATACGCCGTAGTGCACGCTGTGCTCGATGGAGACGCGCGCGCCGGGGCACTCCACGCTGGCAGCGGCGAGGAACAAGAATCGAACCGACCGCTCGTATACGCGCCGGGCTTCGTCGTCCCACTTCGTGAAGGACAGGTGGGTGTTGGATATGGAACTCATGCCAGCCTCCGATTAATGTATGTCACACAAAAAACTATAATATACTGTCAAGCGGATGGCAAGCCCACTTCCGCCCGTCTATATTATATTGGAAATTCCAGCCGTCATGCAAGAGCGATCCGGCGGTTTATCGGAGGAGTGTAAGTTTATTTGAAAGCAAATGCCCGCGTCCAGCGCCGAGCATCCATACACTGGGGCGTGTTGTTATTCTTTGCGCTCGCGCTGACTGCGTGGGTGATATGGTCGTTCTCATTGGAAAGCGCGGCCGAGTCGTCGCAGCGCAGCCACGCGGTTTACAGGATGGTCGAATCTGCTGTCAACCGTTTTCCTCTGCTGCAGCGGATGCTGCGCGTGGCCAACCTGAATACCTCGCAGCTGCAGGAACACTTCCGCAAGATAGCGCATTTCGTCGAATACGCCGTATTCGGATTCCTGGTGCAGCTATTCTTTGCCGCGCTGGGACGCATGAACGGACACTTCGCCATCCATGGCTTGTCAGCCGGGCTTGCCGTCGCGGTCGCCGACGAAATGCTGCAGACCATGCGCGATCGCGGCCCGATGGTGCAGGATGTAGCGCTGGATTTCGGCGGCGTGCTGTTCGGCAGCCTGATAATGTGGCTGCTGTTCGGGCTGTGGCGGCTGATACGCCGGGTAATCGGCAGGGGATAGTTAGGGAATAATTAAGCCGTCTCCACCGACGCCGCCTTCTCCAGGTGCAGACGCTCGATGCCCCACTCGCGCAGCTTATATTTGAGAATCTTCCCGGCCGCGTTCATGGGCATCTCGTCGATGAATTCCACGTATCGCGGCGCCTTATAGCGGCTCATGCCGCCGCGTACGAATTCGATCAATTCCGCGCCCGTAATCTTAGCGCCGTCCCGCAGCGCAACCCACGCCAGCACTTCCTCGCCGTACTTCACATCCGGCACGCCGACCACTTGCACATCCCTCACCGCCGGGTGCGTGTACATGAATTCCTCAATCTCGCGCGGGTAGATATTCTCGCCGCCACGGATTATCATGTCCTTGAGCCGTCCGGTCACCTTGAAGTACCCGTTCGGCATCCGAACCCCAATATCCCCCGTGTGCAGCCAGCCCTTATCGTCGATGACCGCGCGCGTCGCCTCGGGCATCTTGTAGTATCCCTTCATTAAATTGTAACCCTTGCCTACGAATTCCCCCGGCACACCGTCCGGCAGCTCCTCATTCGTCTCGGGATCGACGATCTTCACCTGGCAATGCGGCAGCGGGAATCCGACCGTGCTCACGCGCAATTCGATCGAATCATCCGCGCGCGTCTGGGTCATGCCGGGCGAGGTCTCGGTCTGGCCGAATACGATCGTCAGCTCGGTCAGGTGCATCTTGTCGATCGCATCCTGCATGGACTTAATGGGGCACGGCGAACCCGCCATAATCCCCGTGCGCAGGCGTGAGAAGTCGAACCGCCCAAACTCCGGATGCTCCAGCATGGCGATGAACATCGTAGGCACGCCGTGCACGGCCGTGCACTTTTCCTCGACAATTATCTCCATCTCGCGTACGGGCTGGAATCGTTCCATGAGCACCATCGTCGTCCCGTGCGTCAGGCAGGACATGACGCCCAGCACGCACCCGAAGCAGTGGAACAGCGGCACCACGATCAGCAGCCGATCGTCCTGCGTGAACCGCATCCGATCGCCCATGCCCACGCCGTTGTTGACCAGGTTGAAATGGGTGAGCATGACGCCCTTCGGGAACCCGGTCGTGCCGGACGTGTAGATCATGCTGATGGTGTCGTGCGCGTTCAGCTCCTTCTTGCGCTGGATCAGCGCATCCTGCGGCACGGTCTTAGCCAGCTCATATAATGCGTCGAAGTGGTAGAATCCCGCCGGGGTATCGGCCTTCTCGCCGATATATAAGACATTCTTGAGCATGGGCAGCTTCGGTGATACCAACTCGCCCGGTTTGGAATCCTTGATCTCCGGGCAGATGCCGTTGACATGATCGATATAGATGTTATCCCGAACGGCGCCGATCATCACCAGCGTATGCGTGTCCGATTGACGCAGCAGGTATTCCAGCTCATACTGCTTGTAATTCGTATTAACCGTTACCAGCACCGCGCCCATCTTAGCCGCGGCGAACTGCATAACCATCCACTCGGGCACATTCGTCGCCCAGATCGCCACGGGCACGCCCTTGCCCACGCCCATGGCCATCAACCCGCGCGCGGCCTGATCCGTGATCTCGGCGAACTGCCGCCATGTCCAGCGCACGCCGCGTTCCGGCGCTACGATGCATTCGTTGTCCGGATAGCGCGCGGCCATCTGGTCGAGCATATCGCCGATCGTGCTCTCGATCAACGGCCGATCCACATCCCAATTCCGCACAATCTGACCCTTTTCGATGGTCTCTACCATGACGACCGCCCTCCTGTTAATATGAATAATAATTATCTCTAAACAACAGAAAACCCCCGTCTCTATTCATACAGAGACGAAGGCCACTTCGCGGTACCACTCTGCTTAACGCCCGAAGGCGTCCAGCTTAACCCACCCATTTAAGATGCACTTAAATAAAGATGGCTCCCTGTTACGGGGGAATCCGTCCGGCGCTACTAAGCCTAACCTAACTTTAATCTAGGCCGTTCGTCCGACCGCTCCCGGGCCAGATTCAACGGTACGCGCCGCCATCTCGCATCAACCGATGGCTTTCTTTAGAACGCATGCGCCGTTTACTATTCCCGATCCCAGCGTTTCCATTATTACAGGGCTGAAGAATCCAACCCAAATCAGGCGCGGACTACGGTGCGCTCCTTGATCTTGGCCGCCTTGCCCGACAGATTGCGCAGGTAATAGAGCTTCGCCCTGCGGACCTTGCCTCGGCGAACGGGTTCAATCCGATCCACGCGCGGCGAGTGCAGCGGGAATGTGCGCTCGATGCCCACGCCATAGCTCACGCGCCGGACGGTGAACGTCTCCCTGATCCCGCCATTTCGCTTAGCGATGACCACACCCTCGAACGCCTGCAAGCGCTCGCGGCTACCCTCGACTACCTTAACCCATACGCGTACGGTATCCCCAACGTCGAATCGGGGCAGACTGCTCTTGAACTCTTCGCGCTCAATCGCGCGGATAACTTCCTGCATGGATGATGCCACTCCTTTGCCAAGCCGTAAGTACTATTATACCACAGATCAAAGCCGTTGCGCAATAGCGTTTTTGTTTTTTATCCGTACTTGTGTTATAATCATCCAGTATTAACAATGTGAAGGAGAATCCATGTATCAAGGCAAACTAATCCGTCTGCGCGCATACAGTCAGCAGGATATTGAGGACGTACTCCGGCAGGTAAACGATTATGAATCAGTAAAGATGTCGGCGTCCGGGGTGATTCTCCCGGTGACATACGACGATGAGGCGCGCTGGATCGGCCAGCAAACCGCCATGGGCCACGGCGAGTATCAATTCGCCATCGAGACGCTGCAAGGCCAATATGTCGGCGGCTGCGGCATCCACAAGATCGATTGGAAGAATCGCGTCGGGCAGATGGGGATACTCATCGGCAACGCCCAGCTGCGCGGTCATGGTTACGGCAGCGACGCGGTACGCGTACTCACCCGCGTCGGCTTCGGCGAGATGAACCTGCACAAGCTATCGCTCACCGTCATGGCCAAGAACGAGGCGGCCCTGCGGTGTTACGCGGCGTGCGGATATAAGGTGGAAGGCACGCTGCGGCACGAAGTATGGCGCGAAGGCGCATACCACGACCTAGTGGCGATGGGGCAGCTGCAGGAGGAATGGGCGGGTTGAACTATTCACTCGTCAATTCATCCGTTGATTCATTCGCGCTGTCGGCCGCCGCCGCGCCTTCGCGGACAGCAAGGCGCAGCGCGTCCTCACGGATGCGCACCAACGCGCGCGTCCCCGTGGGTTCATACGCCTCGTCCAGCACCTGCGCGTGCTCGTGCAGCAGCGCCAGCGCCGCGGGTTTGGTGTATGGGATGAATAGGCTCACCTCGCGTCGGTCGCGGCGGAGTATATCCGTCATCCGGCCGACCAATTCCGCCAAACCCTCGCCCGTTTTCGCGGATATTCGCACGGCGGATTCAAACACTGCGGCGGATTCGTCGGGCGGCGCGATGTCGCACTTATTCAACGCCTCGATCGTGGGCTTGCCGATTGCGCCGAGCAGCTCCAACGTCTGCTGTACAACCTGACGCTGTTCGACACGGTTTGGCGCGGCGGCATCGCTGATAATCACCAGCGCGTCGGCGCGCGCAGCCTCCTCCAACGTGGAGTGGAACGCCTCCACGAGCGCGGTCGGCAGCTTGCGGATGAACCCCACCGTGTCCGTCAGCAGGCATTCTTCCCCGGTGGGCGTTTCGTACTTGCGGGTAAGCGGGTCGAGCGTTGCGAAGAGTTTGTCCTCGGCCAGCGCGCCTGCGTCGGTCAATGCGTTAAGCAGCGTGGATTTACCCGCGTTAGTATACCCCACGAGCGCAAAGGACGGCATCGCGCGGCGGTCACGGCTGGCGCGGCGCAACGCGCGCTCATTTGACAATCCTTCTAAATCATGCTTGAGATCGGCGATTTTCTCACGAATACGGCGGCGGCTGACCTCCAGCTTGGTCTCGCCGGGACCGCGCGTGCCGATGCCGCCGCCTAAACGAGATAGGCTTAGGCCCGCGCCGACTTGACGCGGCAAGCGGTGGCTCAACTGGGCCAGCTCAACCTGCAGCCGGCCTTCGCGGGTATGCGCGTGCTGGGCGAATATATCCAGAATCAGCATCGTCCGGTCGATCACGCGCAGCCCGAACGCCTCTTCTAATGCGCGGGTCTGCGCGCCCGTCAGCTCGTCGTCGGCGATAACCAGGTCGCAATCAAATGCCTGGGCATCCAGCGCGGCCTGTTCAATCTTACCCTGACCGATGTAGGCGGTCGTGTCGGGCTTCAGCCGCTTCTGCAATACGCGTCCGACGACCAGCGCGCCCGCGGTATCCGCCAGCGAAGCCAGCTCGTCCAGCGACACGTCGCTGTCGATGCCGAGCAGCAGCGCGCGTTCAGGCGCATCCTCGGGCAGCTCGGTGTCGCCGCGTTTGACGGCGGCGTCGGCTACTTCGACAGCGTTACGCCATTCGCGCTGTGGGATTCTATCCAGCGGGAACAATTCAGTCAGCCACGGTTCGGGCTGGCCGTTGACGCATTCACCCAGGAACGCGGACTGCAGCCCCGCGACGGAGCCGTCCTCCCGCACGCCGACAGCGGTCATCGCGTCCAGCCGGAGACTCACCAGCGCGCGTAAATCCACATCGGATAAACGCGCGTCGCCTTCCGGATGCGTGTGTAGGCAGCGCACTCCTGCCAGCCGCGCCATGCTGCGGCGCAGACGCAGGCTGTTCAGCGGCACCGTCGACGCATCGCCAACCGTCACGTCCACGACCTCGCCCGCGCGCGTGATGTACACCGACACCTCGCGCCCGATCCGCGCGCTCTGCCGCGCCAGCTCCTCGACAAACAGCGGCGGCGCGAACTGCTCGCGTTCTGCCTCCCAGTCGTAAAGCTGGTCCAACTCGTCTATCCAGGATTTGCGAATGCCAGTCAAATCGCCGTGTACCATAATAAAGCCCGCCTTACTGTAGAATGCTTCACCATCATACAGTAAGACGGACCATAGGTCAATGCAGGTCAGCCGGATACCGGATCGTCGGGACTGCCTTTGACATTTATCTTGGTCTTGGCAGTCTGGAACACTGCCGTCTTAAGTGCATCCTCGTGACGTTTGTGGATGGCGTCCAGGTTATTATGCTTGGATGAACCCATGGAGACAGGCGCAGCTTGGGTTCTGGGATACGGATCAAACGACTGTTCCCCGCGAGGGTCGCGCAGATTCCAGCCGATGCGCTGGGGTTGACCGGGCTGGCGCGGCGGCGGCATATACGGGTTGGAGGGTTGCTGTTGCTGCTGCTGCGCAGGCGAGGCTGGGGGCTGCGGGTATAGGGGAATCCCCTGCGGATGCTGGGCGGTGGCGTTATAACGCCCCGTGGACTGCGGGACGGGCGGCGGCTCCGGTTCAACCTCCGGTTCGGGCGGCGGGACGTTGGCCAGGCGGTGATGCGCGCTAGCTTGGATGGATGCCCATTGATCTTGTTTGGTTAAGCCATCGGCGGCGCGATGATGCTGGGCTTTGGTTATTAAGTCAAAAGGAGTGGGCATGTAGGTGCCTCCTTGCGTTTAGGGTTTGTGCTAACGCAAGGTTATGCTGGAATAGGTGCCGCTTAGCACTACACCTTGATAACCTGCCACTTCCCGCTGTTGAACCGTTTGTACATTAAGGTAAGCCTGATGATCATGTCCACGAGCGACGCGCTCCACGCCCCCACCAATCCCAGGTGGAATCCAAATATCGCCAGGGCCGCAAGCGTTGGTCGGATGCCCACGACGCATATGATCATGACCAGCGCGACATGCAGATTATCGCCGGCCCCGCGCAGACAGCCGGATATCACGACGCTGGAAGTCTGGAACGGCTGGAACAGCGCGACCATTATGAGGATTCCGGCGGCCAGCGGAAACGCGACCGCGTTGGCTGGCACGTTCGGATTGATGAATATGGCAGCGAGTGGATAGCGGAAAATCACCATCATCGAGCACATGACCAATGCTACACACAGCGCGAGCCGCTGGCTGCATTTGCCGTATATTGTCGAAAGATCTGGCCGATTCTGCCCCAGCATCTGTCCGACGAGCGCGGTGCCAGCAACGCCGATGCCGTCGCCGAAGTTGAACGACAGGTTCAGATACTGCATACCCACCTGGTGCGCCGCGAACGCCTCCGTGCCCAGTTTCGCCACGATGATGGCGTATGTGAAGAAGCCGACGCGCAGGGCAACCTGCTCGATCATCGCGTTCCCGCCGACGCGGAATATCGATAACACGGTCTCCTTCTTGAGCCGCCAGTTGTCGCGTATCGACAGCTTCAGGAACATGTCGCTGAAACGTTTACCGAACAGTGAAACTATGCACAAGACGAATCCAACGACAAAACCTAAGCCAGTCGCCCACGCGTCTCCGGCGACACCCCATCCGAATTTGTAAATGAATAAAAAGTTAAAAAAAATGTTCACCACGTTCGCCGCAATGTTGACGATCATGGTGGTGCGCGTGTTGCCGACGCCGCGCTGCGCCGCGTTGATGCACATGGTCAGCGCGTTTATGGGCAGGAAGTACACGAGGATGCGGAAGTATTCATTCGCCTGGTTAATCGTGTCCGACTCCGCGCCCGCAAGCTGCATCAATTGCCGTGAGAATGAAAGCGCGAGCGTAACGATTACGACGGATAATCCGATGATTATGACGAGGGCGTTGCGAAGGGTTTGGTTCGCGTCACCCGGCAGATCCTCGCCCTTGCGTCTTGCAACGATAGCCGTGACGCCGATGTCGAGCGCAAAAAACAGCGATAGAATAAGCATCCGTGGCTGGTTCACCAATCCGACCGCCGCTATCGCCTGATAACCCAAAGGTGATATCATTATAACATCAACCGAGCCTATCAGCGACATGAATACCATTTCCACAACCGAAGGGATGGCGATACGCGTCAGATTCCGATATGCCTCTTTGGATGTGGGCAAGTCGCCCTTACGGTTTTCCGGCTTAACCATGTGTTCCACTGAGAAAAAATTACGTATCCGTGCAAATAATCGAAACAATCCATCATCCCCCATTATAATTGGGAACGCAAACCCCACCGAGGTTTGCGTTCCCAGCCCCTTTTCCTCTACCCGTATATCGCCTGCTCCAGATCCCGTATCAAGTCGTCTGCATTCTCCAGGCCTACCGACAGCCGCAGCAGGCGATTCGTGATCCCGCGCGATTCCTTCACCTCGGGCGCTATGTCCGCGTGCGTCTGCATCGTCGGATATGTGATCAGCGACTCGACCCCGCCTAAGCTCTCCGCGAACTGTATCACCTGCACCCGCTCCAGCACGCCGTGCGCCAGCGCCTCATCCTTCACGCTGAATGAGATCATCCCGCCGAATCCGCTGGATTGTTTCACGCTCACGGCGTACCCTTGGTGATCCTCTAATCCAACATAATAAACCTGGGTTACCTCGCCGCGGCTCAACTGTTCTTTAAGCCAGCGCGCAATCTTCAGCGCATTGAGCTGCTGCCGATCCATTCGGATGGGCAGCGTTTTGATACCGCGAAGCACCAGGTAAGCGTCCATCGGCCCGAGGCAAGCGCCCGTCGTCTTGTACAGATAACGTAATCTCTCGCTCAATACCTTGTCGGCGCTGACCAAGAACCCCGCCAGCGTGTCGTTATGACCGCCCAGATACTTCGTGCCGCTGTGCAGCACGATATCCGCGCCCAGCTCGATCGGCTGCATGAAGTACGGCGTGAGGAATGTATTATCCACTATCAATAACAGCCCGCGTGACTTTGCGATATTCGACAATGCCGCGATATCGCTGACGATCATCATCGGATTCGTAGGCGTCTCGACAAATACCGCCTTCGTTTGCGGCGTAATCGCCGCCTCCACCGCCGCTAAATCGGACGTATCGACAAACGTCACTGTGACGCCGTTCTTAGCGCTGATCGCATTGAACAGGCGCACCGACCCGCCGTACAGATCGTCCGACGCCACCAGATGATCCCCCGGCGCGAAAATCTCCATCAGGCACGCCATCGCCGCCATGCCCGTCGAGAACGCTATCGCATCGTCGCCGCCTTCCAGCGTCGCAACAGTCTCCTCCAGCGCGGCCCGCGTCGGATTCTGCAGCCGGGAATAGTCGAATCCCGTGCTTCGTCCGACACCCAGATGCGCAAATGTCGCCGCCTGGTATATAGGCGTGGTCAGCGCGCCCGTCTTATCCGCGTTCGTGCGCGAACCGTGCAGCGCCAGCGTCTCAAACGCCAGGTCCCGCACGTGGTTATCGCCCAATGTGTTAGGCATATATAACATCCACCTACTTATAGATACTTACTTCCCGGCGATCGACAGCGTCCCGACCCATACCGACGGGCTGCCCGTGCCGCCGTAAGGGAACGTCAAATCCGAACCGACAGCCTTAATACTCTTCAGCACGTCGAAGAAGTTCCCCGCCGCCGTAATCTGCTCGACAGGCTCGGCCTTCTTGCCGCCGCGCACCCGATAACCCTTGGACAGCAGCGAGAATTCGCCCGATATATCGTTCGCGCCCGCGTGAGTGCCCGCCAAATCCGTGATGACCAGCCCCTCGCCCATCTTAGCGCACAAAGCCTCCAACCCATCCTCGCCCGGCTTGATGTAGAAGTTGCTCGGCGCGACCTTGACCGTCGCCGCGTAACTCCCCTTGGACGCGTTGCCCGTCGAGTCAACGCCTTCCTTTTTGGCCGTCTTAAGGTTGTGGAGCAGCGTCGTCAACTTCCCCGCGTCGATGACATTCTTGGGGAATGTGGCTACGCCCTCGTCGTCAAACGGTCTGGACGCCGCGCCGCCCGGACGGTGCGGATCATCCGACAGCGTCACGCATTCCGCCGCAATCGTTTCTCCCACCTTGCCCTTGAGCAGCGACAACCCCTTCTGGGTATTCTCGGCCGAGAATATGCCCTGGAACGTTTGCAGCAGCATGCTCATCGCGTCAAACCGGAATATCACTTCGTACGTCCCGCTCTCGCACGGCGCGGCGTCCAGCATATACACCGCCTCGGCGACAGCCGTGCGCGTCATCTCGCCCATATCCAGATCGGCCAGGTTCCGCGCGATGCGCAAACCCACCGCGTCCGAATTGCGTTCGCCGCGCTTGGCCACGGGGTTCACGATAGCCGCGATGCCGTCGGCGTCGTGCCGCAGGTTCAAGCCGCTGGTGTTAACGATGCGCACCTCGGTATGGGTGGATTCCACGCCATTCTGGTAACCCAACTTAGTCACGGCCGGATCCAGCCCTAGCGCGAGCTTCTCCATATCGCATGAGAATTTAATCTTATCATCCGCCGTACCGCCGCCCGGCACATGCGCCAGCGTATCCAGCTTCGCGTACGACGGACTGCCTTCAAATAGGAACTGTTCGTCGGGATCCTCGATCAGCGACGCGGATTCGATCACCTTCGAGACGAGCATCTCGATCGCATCCTCGTCGAACGCTTCGGTATACGCCGTGCCCATCTTGCCATTGATCAGCCCGCGCAGCGACAGCCCGCCGGAACTATCCACGCCATAGTCGCTGACCTCGCCGTCCTCGACGAACGAGTGGAAGGATTCGTTCTTGCGCAGGTAAGCCTCGGCCTTGCCGATGCCCTCGGCCTTGGCGCGTTCGAGCAGTTTGTTTATGAATTTATCCAAATTATCCATTCCCAACACCCTCCCTTCTCAACGCCCGCCGACCGTGAGCGAGGATACGCGTATCATCGGCTGGCCGACATTCGTGGGCACCGACCCGCTGATCGAGCCGCACATCCCCTGCGCCATGGTCATATCGCGGCCAACACGGTCGATCTTCAGCAGTATCTCGCTGCCTCGCCCAATCAGCGACGCGCCGCGCACCGGTTCCGTCACCCTGCCATCCTTGACGAGATATCCCTCCTGCACGGCGAAGTTGAATTCCCCCGTGGTGGGATTGACCGAACCGCCGCCCATCGTCTTGGCGTACAACCCGTCGCCCATCGTGCGAATCATATCCTCATTGGAATCGCTGCCCGCCGCGATGTACGTATTGCGCATCCTGGATGTCGGCGCGAACGCGTACCCCTCGCGCCGGCTGCTGCCCGTTATGGGCATGCCCATGCGCCGGGCGTTCAGCTTGTCGATCATATAATTCTTGAGAATCCCATTCTCGATTAATACTAAGCGATTCGTCGGCGTGCCTTCGTCGTCGATGTTGATGGAACCCCACTCGCCGGGCATCGTCCCATCGTCGATGGCCGTGACGCAGTCGGCGGCAATCTTTTGGCCGATCTTGCCCGCGAATTCTGACAGCCCTCGCGCCACGCTCGTGGCCTCCAGCGAGTGCCCGCACGCCTCGTGGAATATAACCCCGCCGAATCCATTATCGATGACCACGGGCATCACGCCTGCCGGACACTGCCGCGCGTGCAGCATGGTCAACGCCATATCCGCGGCCTCGCCCGCCAGCTTTTCGATATCCAATCCCTCGATGAATTCCGCGCCCTTCAGCGCGCCCGGACCGACATACCCCGTCTGGTTCTCCGTGCCGTCGGACGCGACGGCGCTCAGAACAGCGCGCGAATATACGCGTCTGTCGCTGACGAACAAGCCCTCGCTGTTCGCGATCGTCACCGACTGATCCCAGTCGATGTAACGGTTCACAGTCTGGGTAATCTCGGCGGATTTGCCCGTCATGATCGAATGCGCCGCGCGCAGCCGATCCACCCGCCAGGCGTGGCTGACGTCGCCGGGCAGCTTCCCAACCGGATGCAGGTTCGCCGCGACCGAACCCATCAGGCGTATATCCGTCAAGGCCTTGCCCTCGGATTCATGCAGCGCGGACGCCGCCTGGCCAGCGCACGCCAGCAACCCGGCCTCGTCGAAGTCATTCGTGTAGGCGTAGATACTGCGGATCCCCTTGAACACCCGCACGCCAGCGCCGTGCAGCCGCCCGGTATTGACGATCTCGACCTTGCCGCCCTGCAAGGTTATCGAGTCGTTGAGCCTATCCTCGAAGAACAGCTCCGCGAAATCCCCGCCCGTGGACAGCGCCTTCAACAGTGCGCGCTCGGCCAACTGCCGCTTCACCATTAAGCAGCACCCCTTCCGTATTAGTGAACTGGTTATTTATTCAATTGGATATTACTGAACTGGATATTCGTTAAGCAGTGTTATATAACCATCATTACCAACGAGCGCCTTCAGCACCCAATTCCCTTTGGCCGCCTCCGGGAACCATCCCTGCTCGCAAGCCCGACGCACCGCCGCCAAACTCGCCTCCGCGTCGCCTTCCAGCAGCGCCAACTCGGCGTCTACCAAGTCGGCGGTGACCAGCGCTTCCCACTCCAGCGTAGGCGTCAGGGCCTCGCCGAGTATGGCGGCTATGGTTTCGGCGAGCGTGCGGCGCGCGGCTTCGTAGTCGCCGAGCAATCCAAGGCATTCCGCCTCGGCCAGGCGATCCATGGGAACCTTCGGCGTCAGCGCGGCCAGCCAAGTCGCGGCCTCATCCGTCCTGCCCGCCAGCGCAGCCAGCGCGACGCGGGTATACTGCAGCGACCTGTCGGCCATAAACGGGAACTGTTCCGCTATGCTGTCATAGACCGCCAGCGCCTTGTCATATTCCCTGGCCAGCGCCTCTACGGTCAGCTCCAGGCACAACGTCCAGTAGTGATTCGGATAATCCTTCTGCGCCAGCGCCAGTACCTCGCGCGCGTCCTCCAGCCGCCCCTGCTGGGCCAGGAACACGCCCAGGTTGTTGGGAATCCCCGCGTCGTCCTCGACTATATCCCACGCGGCGCGGTATGAGGACTCGGCGGCAGTCCATTGCCCCTGGAATTGCAGCAGATCCCCTCGTATATTCGCGACGTCCGCGTCCACACCCAGCTGCGCCGCCGCCTCGGTCAGCGCGCGATCCGTCTCATCCATATCGTACGAGGAGTATAACGACAACATACCGTAGTACAGCCAGGCTATGCCGTCCTCGGGGTTGGCCTCCAGGAATTCGTTGAATAACCGTTTGGCTTCAGCGTCGTCGCCCGCGTAGTATGTGACGATCGCGGCCAGCCGCGCGCCGAGCGATTCATCGAAGGCCTTTATCTCCTCCGCGCCAACCGCCGCGTCCTCGAAACGATCCAGCCACAGGTACGCGAATGCCCGCTGATGGATGGCGTCGAAATCCGTCGAATCGCGCTTGATCAAGGCGTCCAGATCCCTTAACGCCGCCTCCGGGTTAAACGTTTCCCACAGCCTGAACCTCGCGCGCTCTAGGAACATCGCCTGATCCTGCGAACCGCTTAGCGCATGCTCCAGCGAACGCGCCGCATCTTTGTACTGTCCGGCGCGCGATTGCGCATCGTATAGCAGGCTGTAGGCGTAGGCCGTGTCGTCGCCGTTATCCCGCGCAATACGCAGCGCTTCCTTCAGCGCGGCGACGGTATCCTCGTAGCGGCCCAGCCCGTCCAACGCCTCAGCGTACGCCTGCAATAATTCGGCGGTGCTCGATTCCGTTTCCAACGAAATCGATTCCAGCGCGGCTTCCGCGGCGGCCGCAGCCTCCGTGTAATCGCCCTGCATATTCAGCACGAAAACCAGATAAGTCGCCGCCTCAATATCGCCGGGGTCGGCGGCTATACGCTCACGCAGCTGTGTCAGGGCTTCATCCGATTGGCCCGTGTACAGCAGAATGTATGTCAAATCCTCGTAATGCTCGTTCAGTTCCGGCCTGCCCAAGGCCTTCACTTCCGTCATCAGCAGGATGACATCCTCCATGGTGATCATGTCGCTGTCCCACGCGAATGACATGACTTGACCCACCATGTCGCCAGAAACCTCAGGCGAGCGCAGTATAGACAGCAGCAGCGCCATGCACGCGCCATGGTTTTTGGTAGCTTGAGCCTGGGCGAGCCGAGCTAGCAGATCGGCGTTCGCCGCATCCGCTTCAGTCTCCGCGTCCACCGTAGGCATGAGTATGGGATCCAAGATCAACCCTTCAGCTCCAGCGGAAACGGCAAGGCCCAATAGTATTACCAGCGCGATCAACGCGGCGCATATTCGCTTCATCATAACACCCTCCCATTCATAACAATTCTATAATCTAACCATCTTCAGCAATCCGGCAACAACCCCCGGTTATAATACTTTCGACGCCCACGGGTTAATTCCCTGCCTGGCTCCGCGATATTCAGTTACTAAATGAAATTATTCTGTAACGGCAGGAGAACGGCGGATCATGACGAATAGGCAAATCCATGGCTACACTGCATCTGATGGTCGGTCTCCCCTGCAGCGGCAAGACCACCCGCGCCAAGGAAATTGAGCGCGAGTGCAATGCGTTGCGCCTGACGGGGGATCATTGGCACCTGCGATTATTCGGCGACGACGCGCTCGACTCGCGCCATAACGAGCATCACGAAGTAATCGAGGCAATAATGTGGGAAATCGCATCCCGCTCGCTAGCGCTGGGGATTAACGTGATCGTGGACTTCGGTTTGTGGTCTAAAGAGGAGCGCGACGATTACAAGCAGCGCGCGAAAAACTTAGGCGTGGATTGCATAATCCACTACATGAACGCGCCAGAAGCGGAATTATTCCGCCGCTTAGGTGAGCGGAACGAATCCGTAGCGCGCGGCGAAACGCTGGCCTTCACGATCCCATTTGAATTGATGAAAAAATACTGCGGCCATTTCCAACATTGTACAGCTGAAGAGCTAGAAGGATTTACCCAGTAATCATATGTGGATAGTATACGCGCTGGTCTCGGCCGTGTTCGCGGCGGCCACATCAATACTGGCCAAGATCGGCATCGAGGATGTCAATTCGAATGTGGCCACCGCCGTGCGCACTGCGATGGTGTTAATCATGGCTTGGGGTTTGGTTTTCATCACCGGACGCCAGCATGAGGTGCTGGATATCACGCGCAAAAGCTGGCTGTTCCTGGTGTTATCCGGCTGTGCGACGGGGCTTAGCTGGCTGTTTTATTATCGCGCGCTGCAAACCGGCCCGGTATCAAAAGTCGTGCCGATCGACAAACTAAGCGTGGTCATCAGTATGGCGATGGCGTTCCTTATACTTGGAGAAAAGGTTGGCGTTAAATCTATTATAGGCGGATTACTGATTGCCGCCGGCACGCTGGTATTGGCGCTATAATATTTATGGAGGCATTATGAACCGCATCCGATACCTTATCCGCCGCGCGCTTCACATGGATTGGGGTAAGATGCTCTCAACCGCGCGGCATCTCGCGCCCATCGCCAAGCGCTCCGTGCTGTGGCTGATGGCCGATATGTTCCGTTGCGCCATCAAGTATCAAGCGGGCTACATGGATTACAAGATTGCGGAGTTTTATCGGTTGACCGATGCCCAGCGCGCCACCCAGATCACGCGCGGCAAATCCAACGCCATCGTCCAGCGGATGAACGACAAGGCCGACTGGCACTTTTTCGACAACAAGAATGAATTCAACACGCTGTTCGCGGAATACCTGCACCGTGACTGGTTCGACTTAACCAGTAATGATGCGGCCGTTTCCAGCGCGCTGGCCACATGGCTGAAAGGTCGCGGCGATATCATCGCCAAACCAATGGATGGTTCCAGCGGTCAGGGCATTGAAAAGTTTACGCCGGATGCGTTCGCCGATCCCGCCGCGTTTGAATCATTATTACGTAAGAAGAATCTTACCCTGCTCGAGGACTGCGTCGTTCAGCATCCCGTTATGTCGTCATTATGTCCTACATCCGTAAACACGATGAGAATAGCAACGTTATTAAGTGACAAGAAACAAGGCGTGGTTTACGCATACCTGCGCATAGGCAACGGCAGGGTGATGGATAATGTCGATTGCGGCGGCATGGCCGCGCCGATCGACCTTAATACTGGAAAACTAAGCGCCGTCGGCGCGGACAAGGCCGGACGCGCATTCGAAACGCACCCGCTGACAGGCACGCGTATACCCGGCTTCCAAATCCCCTTCTTCCAGGAAGCCGTCGATATGTGCCTGAAAGCCATGCGCGTCAAGCCGCGCGTGCGATTCGTAGCGTGGGACGTGGCGGTCACGGCGGACAGCCCGCTATTCATCGAAGGGAACTCATTCCCCAGCCACGCCATACCGCAGTTTGCCGCGCACTTCCCGGACGGCGTAGGCATCATGCCCAGGTTTGGGGAGTTTATTTCACTGCCGTAAGCATTTCTTGGCGCAGTTCCGTTACCTCTTCGATACGTTCATCCAAGAAATTAGCAATGAACGCGTCGTCATAGCCTTTGATAATTAAGCGCTTCATCATCTTTCGCCGTCCGGCATTAAATCCATCCTTAAACTTGGCTTCACCATAATCATTAATAAAAAACTCATAAGTTAGCATCTCCACTACCGACTCCACCCCTGACACCTCCGTTGCATGTTTTTATTGCCGCGTTTGCGGAGTTTATTTCACTGTCATTAGCAATTCTTGGCGTATTTCCCTTACCTCTTTGATAGGCGCATCCACCAAAACTGCTATGGATGCGTCGTCATAGCCTATGGAAATGGCGTGCTTAATCGTCTTTCGGCGGTAGTCATCCACCCCATCCTCAAACCTAACCTCACCATATTCCTCCAGATTGAACTCGCCCCATCGCACCTCAAACACCTCCATTGCATATAAGTTTATTCCTCGGTTCGAGACGTTTATCTCGCCGCCATAAGCAATTCTTGGCGCATTTCCCTTACCTCTTCGATGCGCGCATCCACCAGTTTCGCAATGAACGCGTCGTCACAGCCCATGGAAATGGCGTTCAATATCGACTTTCGGCGTTGGTCTACACGTTCGGCTTCACGTCCGGCTTCCCATCCATCCTCAAACCTAACTTCACCATACTCCTCCAGATTGAACTCATGAAACAACACCCCCAGCACCTCCGTTGCATGTTTTTTTAAATAATCCACCATGATGCCCTGTTTAACGCAATAATCGATAGCCGCTTTTGTAATCTTCGTCCGATCCATACCAGACGCCAGCAACTCATGCATTTTCCCGATGAACACAACGTAATCGTTCAACGATTTACTCTTTGACAGCAAATCATGATTCTTTCCGGCATTAATATTAAATACCGGCACGATAAGCTCTAGCTGATTGCTAAGTTCGGAATCCTCCATCTCGCCTGGTACGGCTTCAAATGCGTCTGAAAGCCTCAACTTCGTCACATCAGGCCGATCTTCGCGGCCATTGTAAAATACAAAGCATTGAACATTCGCTATCTTTTTTAGCGATGAACTATAATACGGCCTCATATCCGGATACATCCGCTCCAGCACCCTAGCAATATACAACAATATCCTAAACGGCATATTCGGATTCCAAGTAGACTGGTGCTCTATCAAAACAACCAGCACATTGTTCAGCAAAAATGAGACATCGTTAATCCTCCCATGGAACAGCGCGTCGTCGAGCGTATTTATCTCAACAGGGGTATCCGGAGGATATTGCGTCTTGGATAACGCGTTATATACCTCAATAAGGCGTTCTTTCGACTCCGAAAAATAGGAGGCGAATACGCTGCTCTTATATTCGCGGTTCGTCGAGGCGCTTTCATTGGGCATATTCAGCATCCAACCTTTCTGCGTCTATTCTACCATATCCGCCTCACGGTTACAAGTATATAATGAGCGAAGGAACCGCCGCAATTCGCGGCAGTCCCTCCACCCAGAAAGGAGAATGAGCAATGAAGCGCCCGGAAACCGTAAGTTTAAATGTCGTCTATCAATCCCTGACGACGTCGCGGTCGCGGTCATGATCGCGGAACAGCAGCGAGATGCACCACAGCCCCGCCAGCGCGATCAGACCATATATGACGCGGCTGATGACCGCGCCCTGCCCGCCGAATACATACCCAATCAAGTCAAACTGGAATATTGCGATCAGGCCCCAGTTGATCGCGCCCAGTATCACCAGCAGCAGCGAAAATCGATCCACTTGGTTAGCGCCTCCTTATACCGTTTCCTGTATTGTGCCCATTAGTCGGCGGCTTATACTGAATCGCAAAGTTTTTCTTGAATTTATTTTGAATTCTAAGCGAACCTCTCTTCAAACCGTGTGGCTTCCATAAACGCTGGTTCGAGCGCGGCGAGTGCAGCGTTCGTCATGAGTGTTTGAACCTGTTCATCCACGCGTTCCTCGATCAGCCGGTCGATCCGTGCGCGGGTCTTGCACGCTAATTCCAACGAATACGCGGCCTTTTCCATCAACTGTTCGCACATGAGTTCGTCAAACGCCAGTGCGCGAAGCGTATGTTGTGACAAATTCTCAGCGGCGGGCATGACCAGCCGCAGATCGATGGTCCGCTGAGCGGCGCTGGCCAGCGCGTGAACATTCACTTCTGATGTAATAAATAATCCCAATTCGGGTATCAGCAAGTGCGCTATCCGGCTGGGATGGCAGGCCTCCATAGCGCACATGACGTGCAACCCGCGCGACAGCGCCGAATCCCTCAACCGTGCTAACGGTGTGTGGAAGTCGCCGCCCCACGGCCCCGACACGCGCCACAGCCGCGGCATCATGACGGTATCCAAATACTGCACCAACCCGCGCGATGTGACAGCCTCCGCGAAAAATCGCGACTCGACACCGCCGTCTTGTGAATCCCGGTGCGCCTCAATTGTCTCGAGCCACGGCGCAAGCAACCGATCCAGCGCGACTGGATTGAGCATTCGCGCGTATTCCTCTTCGGCGTCGGCGCGCAGGGGTGCCGCGGATTCCATATAATGCACAGCGCGCAGCTCGAATGACCGCGCCTCATCCATGAGCGCGCTCAACATTTCTTGATAACCGACCGAGCGGACGGTGCGCAGTGACTCATCTAAATCGATACAAATGTCAGCTGAATCGACGTTCACGCACGGTTCGTCAGCGTCCGCGCTCGTGATGACCAATGTCAGGCTAGGGCACACAACCCCCTCGAGTATGTCGGGATCGCGCGCCGAATGCAGCGCGTTGGTCTCAAATCCTCTATCCGTTATTCGCCTTGCCACGGCGGACATGACTGCGGCACGGGCCTTCTCCGACCCGCCTCGGATGCGGATCCGTTTGGACGCCCTGTCCCTGAGCATACGCTCGGGATCAAACATTACATAACCATCGCGCGTGTACGCGCCTATAAAACCATGCTTAGACGGCTGCATTGGATGTCCCCCTTTTACGATGACGCATGGGGGATTCTATGCATTCCGTGCGGCTGGCAGTACTCTCTTATATATTTTCGGGGCTTCGCCCCGGTACCCCACCAGGGGCTTCTCGCCCCTGGACCCTCGCCAGGGGTTCCCCCTGGACCTTCCTTTTAACCGCTAACGTACAACACCCTTCGCCGAGCTATCCCCAGTCCGCCTCGCGATCGTCGAGAATGTGAAATTCACCACGTAGTACGCCAGCGCAACCAGCAGATACACCACCAAAATATCCTGCGCCGTAACTATCGTCCTATGCGACGCTACAATCTTACTAGTAAAAGACAACTCATAAGTCCCAACCGCAGCGCAGAACGAAGTATCCTTAATCGTCGTCACAAACTGCGCAATCAACGGCGATCGAATCCGCCTCAACGCCTGCGGCACGATAACCTTCACCATCGCCCCAACCGTACTGAACCCCTGCGAGTACGCCGCCTCCCACTGTCCATTATGAATACTATTCAATCCGCCGCGCACAATCTCGGCCACGACCGCCGACGTAAAAACCGTCATCGCCGCGATGCCGCTCTCCAGCGGCGGCAGCCTCGTCATGAACCGCATGCCAATTACAAACAATGTTAACGGTATATTCCGTATAGCTTCTATATACACCGTCGCGAATACGGTCAGTGGGCCCATCTTTCTTGAGCGCATCAGCGCCAGCATCGTACCAAATATGAAACTGAACGCGATCGAAACCGCCGCGATATACAGCGTATTCAACAATCCCGTGCCCAGGAATTTGAGAATCTGCGGCGTGAATACCTTCTGGAACGCGCGCTGCCATACGTCAAGCATTCCGCACACTCCGTTTCTCCAGCCACCGCGCCAGCATCGAAATCGGCAGGCAAATCGTCAGATATAGTACTCCCGTCATAACAAACGTAGGCCCATAAATTAAGTTCGACCCGCTCCAACTATTAGCCACATACATCAGTTCGCCGCCGGCGATAACCGCCAAAATGGATGAATTCTTTATAAGATTAACGGCCTGGTTGGTCATGGACGGCAGCGCAACCTTGACTGATTGTGGCAGTATTACCAGCCACAGCGTCTGCGTGCGTGAGAATCCCTGGCTTTCAGCCGCCTCGGTCTGGCCGAGCGGCACCGCGCGGATCGCGCTGGCCACAATATCCGCCGCGTACGCCCCCGTGTACAGCGCCAGCCCCACCACGCCCACCGCCACGACGCTAAGCCTTACGCCCAGCTTAGGCAGCAGATTATATAGCATGAATACTTGAATCATCAGCGGTGTGTTCTGGAAGAAGCTCATATACCCCTTTAGTATCCCGGATATCCACCGATTCTTGCCTGTCAGCGCTATCCCGGCGACTATTCCTATCAGCAGAGCGAACAGCAGCCCCCAAAGGGATATGAGCAGCGTCTGCCCATATCCCTTCATAAACAACGGCGCGGCGTCAAACCATGTGCGCCAGTTACGGATTGAAAACGGTCCGCTGTTCAATCTGAATCCTCCATGCTAAATCCGGGTAACTTACTGCGCCGCCTTCAGGACTTCCGCTGCTTCCCAAATCGAT
>BNUH01000013.1 GCA_025997215.1 Clostridia bacterium | reverse complement strand
CAGGATTCTTCCGAGACGTCAGTTTGACGGTCAAGGCTGGGGAGATCGTGGGATTGACGGGGCTGGTCGGCGCGGGCCGCACGGAGGTCGCCGAAGCGATCTTTGGTATAGCGAAGGCCGATTCTGGTATATCGCGGCGATGCCCAGGCGTTGGGCATGGACGGGATCGCGGATGACGATCGGCTTGCCGTCCAGCAGAATCTCGCCGCCATCGGGCTTATGAACGCCCGTCAAGGTCTTGATGAATGTGGATTTGCCCGCACCGTTTTCGCCGATGAGCGCGTGAATCTCCCCGGCGCGCAGCTCAAACTGCACGTTATCCAGCGCTTTCACGCCAGGGAAAACCTTGCTGATATCCGTCATTCGCAGCAGAGCGTGCGGCATACCCATTCACCTCTCCTCTCCATTATACACAAATATATGCGCTATGTAAATGACAATATGTGAAAAACGTGTACATAATACTCAAATAACAACAACCCGACAGCATCAGCCATCGGGTTGTTGCACCATTTCCTAATAAGCTCTAAAGAGCTTATTCTGGCATAACTTTACTTCAGGTTGGCGTTGAGGGCATCCACGGCGGGCTGCAGGATCGCCGCCTCTTGCTCAACCCACGCATCCCACTGCGCCTGGAAATCGGCGCGGGGCAGCAGCTCGCAGAACTTTTGATAGATGGTCTCCTCGAGGCCCGCCGTGATCTCCGAGTACACCGGGTCTACGTAGAACCGCAGCGCCACGTCGATCGGAACGATCTCGTTGGGTTCGACGAGGTATTTATTCATGGCATCGATGGTGGCTTTCTGGATCCACTTGGTGCCGTCGGGCGCGTAGAGCGCCAGGTTGTCATTGGTGCCGCCTATGCGGGCGAACCACCAGAAGCCATTCGTCGGATTTTCCAGCGCGCCCTCGGCGTTGGTTCCCCAGATAACCTCCGGTTCGCCGTTGGCATTGTACTGCCACTCCACGCCCGGGATGCCCCAGTTGCGGGTGTAATAACCCTCATCCGAAACCAGGTAGTCCAGGATCGACTGCCAACGCGCGGCCTTCTCGTCGGTGACGGTGGCGGCGTTCATCGCCGTTTGGCTCCATTGGTCGCCTTCGACTGTCGCGAGCAGATGGCCCTTGACGGGGGATTCGACCGTGGCGATGGCCAGCACGTCGACGAAATTCTCATAGGTGGTGCCTGGGTTGGCGTTGATATAGCCAGTGCCCGCGCCGCGCGGTCCGCCGTAGGTCAGGTTCTCGGTGCCGACTGCAAACAACTTATTAGCGTAGAAGTTGTCGCTCCACGAATTCGGGATCGCCAGGACCTGATCCTTCCAGATGAGACCATCGTCATACAGCTGCTTGACGGCCTTGACGCCTTCTTTTGTCGAATCCAGCGTCATGCCCCAGACGTAATCGCCATTCTCATCCAGTGTCATGGCCATGGCGTCCTTGGTATACTGGCGCAGGATCTGGCGCGGGAACGCCCACGCGTCGCGGAATATGACGCCGATTGTCTCGTCGCTCTCGGCTGGGTTCAATTCCTGCACAGCCTTGACCAGCGCCCACCATTCCTCCCAGGTGTAGGTGCCGTCCTCCTTATACAGGTCGGTCTGCTTGGCCCAGTCCACGCGATACTCATAGTGCGGGACGGCGACGAAGTTGAACGCCGCGCTGTCGTAAATCGCCGGCCACGCGTACAGCTTATCGTCGATGGCGAACTTCGCGCCGGTGCCCAGCTTCATCTTGTCAAAGTTTGCGGACAGATTCGGATACTGATCCAGGTCATACGGGCGGAACAGCTCCGCGTCGACCCAGTCCACATACTCGCTGTAGCGCACTGCGGCCACATCCAGGAAGATGATGTCCGGCGCGCTGCCGGAGGCCAGCCACATGCGCGTCTGGTCGACGTAGTTGCTCCAGGTCAGGGGCCAGAATTCGAAGTCGACGTTGTACTTGGACTTGAGCCACTCGTAGACGGGCGTGGGTTCGCCAGTGATGGCGGAGACCCCGGTGGTCTCGGCGTCGATGGCCGACATCGAGAACTTGATCGGCGCGAGGGCTTCGGCCTGACCGGCGAGCGGCGCGAACAGCGACAGCGCCATGGCCAGGGTGAGCAGGATGGTAAGGTAACGCTTCATGAACATGCCTCCTTGTGATTCTGGGATTCCTAGAGATTCCTTGAAATTTGGTTATCCTTTAACACCGCCCAGTGTTAAACCACTGATAAAGAATCGCTGCAGGAATGGGTATACCAGAGCGATAGGCAGCATTGCAATCAGCACGCCCGCCATCTGGATGCCTTGAGGGAAGGCGGCTGGCCGTACGTCCAGCGGAATCGAATTGATGACTGCGGTGGCGGATTCCAACATATTCTTGATTAATAACTGTAATGGTTGTTTACCTATTACACGGATATAAAGCATACCGTTGTACCACTCGTTCCAGCGATCCACGGCGTAGTATAAGGCGACGGTAGCCAGCATGGGCAGGGCGAGCGGTAGATATACCTGCATAAGTATGCGGATCTCACCTGCGCCGTCGATGCGCGCGGCATCCTCCAGATCGGAGGGGATCGTGTGGAAATAGCTGCGCATCAGCATCATGTTGAATACGTTCATACCCAGCGGGAGTATCATCGACCAGTACGAATCCAGCAGGCCCAGCGACTGGATGAGCAAATAACCGGGGATCATGCCGCCCTGGAAGAATAGCGTGAATACGATGAATATGTTGAACCATTTACGGCCGGGCAGGTCGGGTTTCGACATGACATAGCCCGTGGCGATGGTCAGGAACATATTGACGGCCAGGCCGCCGAACAGCACTATCAATGTCGTGCGAAAGCCTGTCCACAGGTATCTCCATGAGAATATGAAGCGGTACGAGCCGAAGTCCAGCTGCGGCGGATACAGCAGGAATGGGCGGCGGGTGTAGACGCCGTAGGGCACGATGGATGTCAACAGCGCGTTGTAGAACGGATAGAAGATTATCAGCGCCCACAAAATCAGCACGCCGACAATTACACCGCCGGAAACATCGGGTTTGCGCTTGCGTCTAGCGGGGATGGGACGCGCCGTATTCATGGTCATGCCGATCCCTCCTTGCGGATAACTTATATATAAGACGAAGTATAACGGTGTTTCTGTTTAATGTTTCTATAACATCCTCGAATCCGGATCCAATCGAGCCACAACCCAGTTCGCGGCCAGGAGCAATACTGCGTTGCACACGCCCTTGAACATGCCCACCGCCGTGGATACGCCGTAGTTCGGCGCGCGCTGGAAGGTGATGCGATATATATATGTATCTATAATGTCAGCTACGCTGAATACGGTTGGGTTATACAGGTTGAATATTTGGTCGAAACCCTGCGACATCGCGCCGCCCAAGGCCAGGATCAGCATGACTGCGGCAGTCGGGCGGATCGAGGGGATGGTGATATGCCACGCGCGTTGGAAGCGTGTAGCGCCGTCCAGCGAGGCACTCTCATAAAGCGCAGGATCGATCGCGGCTATGGCGGCCAGGTAGATGATGGATGTCCAGCCGCCTTCTTTCCAGATATTGGATACGACAACCAGGCCGCGGAATATGCCGCCGCTGCTGAGGAATCCCACCTGCGCCAGGCCGAGGGATTTCAGCAGGGAGTTGACCGCACCGGAGGAAGCCAGCAAGTGGGTCAATATCCCGCCGACCGTTACCCAGGACAGGAAGTGCGGCAGCGAATAAACTATCTGTAAACCGCGCGACAATCGGCGGTTTTTCATATCGGTCAGTGTGATGGCTAGAATTATCGGTACTGGAAATGAAATGATTATACGTAGTAATGATAATACGATGGTATTTGTGAAGGCTTGCCAAAAGTCGTTGCGGATGAACATCGTGTGGAAGTTATTCCAGCCGACCCATGGGCTGCCCCATATGCCGCCCTTGATCTTGTAATTCTTGAACGCCAGCTGCAAACCATACAACGGTGCGTAGTTAAACACCGCGAAATATGCCAGCCCGAACGCCAGCAACGGGTAAAGCGGCGCATACTTGCGCATCAATCTATGGGCTTCGCTTCGCTGGCGAGCCTTGGGTGATTGCGATATGCCGTTTCGAACCACCGTCGTCATATGAATCCCCCGCAATACTTTAGCTTCATGATGTTTGAAGTATAACAGACGGATTCATTGTTCAACATGGACTGCATTTGGTTGAATATGTCCTATATTCGGGAGATGGATTTAGGATAAGTGGCTGGCAGAATTTTGCAAAAGAGTCCAGTCATAAAAATAGTTGTTGACAACTTTAAGATGTTATGATATCCTGTCGTTATTAAGGATTACATCGCCGCTGCCCAGCGGTATCCGCACCAGCACCGCCGTTCCTCGCCCAGGACGGCTGTGCACGCTCAAGCCGTATCCGGCGCCGTACAGCAGCCGGATGCGCGCGTGGATATTCGTCAGGCCGATGCATAAGCCATCGGAATCGCAGTCGTTCGCGACACTGTTGGCCAACCCGCCCGTCTCGCCCAGACGGATTCGCACCGCCGCCAGCCGCTGCGCATCCATCCCAACGCCGTCGTCGCGGACGGCGAATACCATCGCATCCCCAACCCGTCTGCCGATCAAGCGGACGGTCAGCTTGCGGCCAGCGGAATAGCCATGCGAAATGGCATTTTCCACGAGCGGCTGCAGCGACATACGGACGGTGCCGCAGTCGAGTATGCCCTCATCGACCTGGGTGATCAGCTCAATTTGATCGGGACGGCGGATGGACATGACTACGCAGTAATCGGTAACGCACGCCAGTTCCTCGCGCACGGTCGTTCGAATCCCGCCCTGTATGCTGTAGCGGAATATGCCACCCATGCCGCGCGTGAGCGCTACGATCTCGGGCACGTCGTACACGGCGGCAATCGCGCGGATGCACTCCAGCGTATTATATAGGAAGTGCGGGTTGATTTGGCTTTGAAGCGCCTGGATTTCCGACTGCTTCTGCAGCAATTGGGTCTGGAAGAGGCGTTCTTGAGCGGCGGATAGGCTCGCGTTGGTTTCATCCACGCGCTGGAGCATGTCGTTGACGCTGCCGCGAATCATCGCGAATTCGCGTGCTTCGCGCAACTTAGGCGGTTCGGCGGCCAGACGTCCGGAGGCAGAGCGGATGGATTTCAGATTCTCGGTCATGCGCGCGACGGGCTTCTCAATGCGTCCTGCAATGATAAGGCCGATCAGGAGCGCGGCCAGACCTCCCGCGAGCGTGATCGCAAGGCCTTGGAACAGCGCGAGGCGTGAGGCCGCGTATATCCCACTGACGGGCACGATGTGCAGCGTCGACCAGCCTGTGTATGCGTTTCGGCGTAAGTATACGGCGCATCGGACGTTTTGGCCGTTAGCGTTGAAGTCATATTCGTTATACCGTCCTGTGTCCGCGGAATCATACGCGCTGTCGTCGGGCATCCGGTTGAGCAGTTCGGCTATCGATTCCGCCATGACGGTGTCGGTGCGCGGGAAGCTGGCCGAGACGATCTGGCCGCGCTCATCCAGCACGACCGCGTGCGAACCGTCGACGGCCGCCGCGCTCGCTGCAATGGCATCCAACCGCTGCCCGCTGCCCCAGATGATGGCGTAACCCAGCAAGCGTTCGCGCTCCCTAAACGACAGAATATTGTGAATTGGCTGAATATACGCGACCATCCGCGCGCTGTACACCGTATTGTATTCCGCACTAATCCACGTGGCAAAGAACGCGCCGGGGTACACATCCGGCGGATACTCGCGCAGAATCCCCGCTATCATCGAATAGTTGAATCGATTGGCGGATAGCCACATCTCACGGTTGGGCGAGGTGACACCCACACCCATCACGGATCGGTTGGATTCGACCAGGCCTACCGCCGTCAGCCGTAGGAAGGTGAGCGCACGGATCCGCTCCTGTGCGGTAGAAGGGTTCCCTTCTGATTGATTCAGCAAGAAATCCTGGAGGGATGAGTTCTTGGCCAGCGATTCACTGGCATTGGTGAGGTCGCTGGCGAAGGCGGTCAGCATGTCGTTATTCTGCTCGACGCGCTCCAGCGCGCCTTGCTCGGCCTCCCTCATACGTACGGTAAAGAACCAGAAGTTGTACCACATCTGGAATATCAGCGCGCCTGACAGCACCAGGATTATCAATGTCACCAACTGACTTCGTAATGAAAAGGGGCGTAAATGCTTATCTATCATAATATTTATACCCCCCCCCCAGCGAGTTCATCATTATTATTGGACCAGTCGGATTCGGTCCAATCGGGATGGCGGCGGTACATGGACGGCGTGACGCCCAGCTTGCGCTTAAATAGTTTGCTGAAGTAGAAGCTGTCCGGGCAGCCGGAACGCTCCGACACCTCCTGGATGGTCAGCTGGGTGGACTTGAGCAGGGCTTTAGCGCGCTCGATGCGGAGATCGTTTCGGTAGGCTGAGAACGTCTGACCCGTGTGACGCTTGAATAATTCACATAAGTAGGATTTGTTGAGATGGAACATTTCGGACAGCTCGGCCAGTTCGGGTGAACGCTCGACGTTCGCGCGCAGGTAACGCAGGAGTTTGGCGAAGGTGGGTTCGCCCTCGATGGGTTCGTCTAAATTGGTGGCGGGTTCGGGAGTGGGTTCTATTGTTTTGGTTAAAGCTGTAACTTCATCCAGACGTTGGCGCAGTCTTGGCAGCAATGTCGATGCTGTCTGCTCATCCAACGGTTTTAGGCAATATTCAAACGCCCCCATGCGCAAGGCCTGGCGGGCGTATTCAAATTCCGAATAGCCGCTGATTATGACGATCTGCGTCGTCAATCCGGCGTCGCGGATCGCCTGGATCAGCTGCAGCCCGTCCATGCCGGGCATACGAATATCCACGAACATGGCATCCGGCGGATCGGCCAGCGCGTTCTCGACAGCCTTCGCCGGGTCCGTGAACGCGCCCGCTATCTCAAAGCCTTCAACAGCCCACGGGAATGATTTCGCCAGGCCGCGCAGGATCCACGGCTCGTCATCTACCAAGAGGATTTTGTACACGGGGCGTCACACCCCCTCCGCGTCCTTGTACACGACCGCCGTCATCACCAGGCCAATTGTCAGCAGGGCGATGCTCATCACGAACGGCAGGGCCTTGGATATGTCGCTTAGCATGCCGCCGATGTAGCCGAAGGGTATGCTGATCAGCATCACAATGGTTTGCAGCAGCGCCATGATGCCCGAGCGATCTTCAGGCCGGACGTGGATCGCGACGAGGGATTCGCGCAGGGTATTGAGCGTGGCATTCCCCAGCGCTTCGAAGGCTAGCGACAGAAACAGTATCACTATCCCCAGCACGCTGGAGCCTGGCGCAAATATCAGCAGCAGGCAGCCCGTTATCCCGCTAATGAACCCGCCGAACAGCGGCAGCTTCAGCTTCGTCTGCTTCATGCGGCCCAGCACGGTGAATAGGAACACGATCGACATGATGCTCTTGACCATCGGGAATATAGGCAGTAGTTCATTGGGAATGCCCACGCGCCGAGACGCGATGATCTGCCAGAATGTGACGCTGATCATCCCGATAATCTCCACCAGCACGCTAATGAGTATCGCGAAGGACGTGCCGCGTGAGGTGCGGACATTGCGTATGGATTCGCCGTAATTGGCGAGGATGGTTTTTGTGGTCCACGATTTGGCGGCTTCGCGGCGGACACGACCGACGGCGGTTTCCGTCGATAGTTTGTAAAGGATAAGGAGTTTGGCCGTCATAACCACGAACGCGTTGATGTAGAGGATTCGCACGGCGGGCACCAATGTTAGACGAGATACAAGTATAGAAGATATGGGCGCGAAAAGCGCCGACAGGTTGCCGCATATGATCACCCACGTGTATATTTGGGTAATCTTAGTAGGCTCGGCGTCCTCGACAAGCAAGCAGTCCCAGGATACCGTCGTGATCTTCATCAGCCCGTTAAACAGCGCGGCTACCACAAAGAACCAGAAGCCTTGGCTGGACATCCATATGAGGCACGGCAAGCTCCAGGCCAGGAAGTCGAACACGGCAGTGCTTAAGCGCCGCCCGAACTTATCGACAATATACCCCGACGCGAACGCGCATAACATTTGTGAGAACATATACACCGACGCCACAATGCCCACCTGCGTATCGCTCATGCCCATCTCCAGCATGAATACGGACGCGTAAGGCAGGCACAGATTCATCGATAGGCCCCACATGGGTTCGGTTAATACGCAGATGCGCGGATTGCCGCGCAGTTCTGTCAGGGTGCGGATGAGCGGGTGCGATAGGAAGCGGTTGGGCTTGCGCGTTGGTGTATCCATCCTAACCCGCCGCTCTCACGATAGCCCCAAAATCCTCCGCCTTCAAGCTGGCACCGCCGATCAACCCGCCGTCGATCTCCTCCTGCGCCAATAACCCCGCCGCGTTTCCGGCGTTCATGCTGCCGCCGTACAGTATGCGCACTGCATCGGCCGTGGCCTTGCCAAACATATCCCCGACGACACGGCGAATTACGCCGATCGTCTCATTCGCTTGAGCATCCGTCGCGACCAGGCCGGTACCGATCGCCCATACTGGTTCGTATGCTATAACGATTCCCGCGGTCTGTTCAGCCGTCAGACCATCCAACGCGGCGCGTGTCTGGCGTGTCACAACCTCGTCCGTCTTGCCGCCTTGACGTTCGTCCAAAACCTCGCCCACGCACACGATCGGCAGCAGACCGGCAGTCAGCGCCGCGCGGGTCTTTTGGTTCACGGTCACATCCGTTTCCGCGAAGTATTGCCGCCGCTCACTGTGGCCGAGTATCACGCACTGCGCGCCAGCGGCTATCAGCATCTCCGCCGACAATTCGCCCGTATACGCGCCTTTATCGGCCCAGTGCATATTCTGCGCGCCGAGGAGAACATCACTGTCTTGTAACAGTTCATGCGCTATATGCAAATCCACCGCCGGAACGCACACCGCGACGCCGCAAGGCGCGCCTTTAACCAACGGCAATATGGATTCGATGAGGGATTTGGCTTGCGCGGGTGTGCAGTTCATCTTCCAGTTACCCGCGATGAGTTTTTTCCGCAATTTGTACCTCCATATGGTTGGGAGGGGAATATAATTCCCCTCCTAAATACCTATCATTTCTCCGTCAACGCCGCCACGCCCGGCAGTTCCAACCCTTCAAGGAATTCCAAACTCGCCCCGCCGCCTGTCGAAATATGCGTGATCTTACCCGCGAAGCCCATCTGTTCCACCGCCGCCGCGCTGTCGCCGCCGCCGATGATCGTCACACCGGGGCAATCCGCCATCGCTTTAGCAATCTCCCGCGTACCCGCGCTGAAATTCTCAAATTCAAACACGCCCATCGGCCCATTCCACACGACGGTCTTTGCGCGGCTGATCTCCGCCGCGAATATCACGCGCGTTTTCGGCCCGATGTCCATGCCCTCAAACCCATCCGGGATGTCGTGCGAGTGCACGGTGATATGCATCGCGTCGTTGCTGAATTCATTCGCAGCCTCGTTGTCGATCGGCAGCACCAGCCGCACGCCGTTGTGCGCGGCCTTCTCCATCAGCTCGCGCGCCAGCTCGACCTTATCCTCTTCCAGCAGCGACTTGCCGATCTTGCCGCCCAGCGCCTTCTGGAATGTGTACGCCATACCGCCGCCGATGAGAAGCACGTCCACCTTATCCAGCAGATTCCGGATAACGCCGATCTTGTCGGACACCTTCGCGCCGCCCAGTATCGCCACGAATGGATGCTCCGGATTCTCCAGCGCCTTGCCCATGACATCCAGTTCCTTCTTGATTAAGAACCCCGCGACGCTGGGTTTCAGGTAATGCGTTACGCCTTCCGTCGATGCGTGCGCGCGGTGCGCCGTGCCGAACGCGTCGTTCACATAAATTTCAGCTAATCCGGCCAATGCCTTCGCAAATTCCGGATCGTTCTTCTCTTCCTCGGCGTGGAATCTAAGATTCTCCAATAATATGGCTTCGCCATCCTTAAGCCCGTCGGCCGATGCCTTCGCGGATTCGCCGATAACATCCTTCGCCAGCGGGACGTTCTTAGCCAGCAATTGTGTCAGCCGCGCCGCAACCGGAGCAAGCGAATACTTCGGATCGACCTTACCCTTGGGTCTGCCCAGATGTGAACATAATATCACCTTCGCGCCATGATCCAGCAGATACTCGATGGTCGGCAGCGCCGCCGTGATGCGAGTGTCGTCAGTGATTCGGTTCTTCCCGTCCAGCGGCACGTTAAAATCGCAGCGCACCAGCGCCTTCTTGCCCTCCCACTGTACATCCTCGATGGTCATCTTATTCATAACGCGCACTCCTTACCCGGTTGTTATTCTTTAGCGGATCGATATCGATTATATCAGCTTTGCGGCCGTCGGACAAGTACGACGGCCGCAGTCAAACGCCAACTCTTATCCAGCCTTTACCAGCCGTGCCAACAGCCCATAGCTCCGGGCGATGAACTTCTTTGCGGCGTCCGGCTCCAACGGCTGGCGCGCCATCTCCGCCAAGTCGAATATCTGGCGGCACAACTCATTCGTGTCCTCGCCCGACTCGCGCACGCTCAACGCCTCGACCACCGGGCTGCGCGAATTCAGCACCAGCTTGATCGACGCCGGCATGCCGCCCATCTCGCCGCGCCCCATGAACCGCGACATGTCCCGGAACCGCCGCATCTGTTCCTCCTCCAGCACAACCGCCGGGATGGTCTCGTCCTTCAGCGCTTCGACGGAAACCGACAGTTCTTTCTTGTCCAGCGCGTCCCGGAACATGGCCTCCAGCCGCTTCAGGTCTACCGCCAGGCCGCCCTCCTTGCTGCCCAGGCCGGATAGGTCGGCGTCCACCCGCGCGTACTTCACCTGCTGATCCTTATACTCCAAGAACGATATGAAGTTGACGTCAATCGGCGAATCCAACAGCGCCACGTCGATCCCCTGATCCTTGTACAACTCGATCGTCGTCGCCTGCAGATGCTCATCCGTCGCGTAGAATATCTTGTTTTCGGCCTTCTCCTTATTCTTTTCCAAATATTCCGACCGCGTAAGGAAAGCGCCGTCCGTAGTCTTATATACCAATATATCCTTTACCTTATCGTAAAAGCTCTCGTCCTTCATGCAGCCGTACTTGATGAACGGATGGATATCCTCCCAATATTTCTCATAATTCTCACGCTCATTGTTGAATAGCGAGGTCAGCCGATCCGCCACCTTGCGCGTGATGTATCCGGACAACTTCTTGACGTAACCGTCGTTCTGCAGGAATGAGCGCGACACGTTCAGCGGCAGATCGGGGCAATCGATCACGCCCTTGAGCAGCGTCAGGAACTCCGGTATGACCTCCTTGATGTTATCCGCTACGAATACCTGCCCGCTGAATAGCTTGATCGGGCCTTCCTGTATCCCCGCAAACTCCTGCTTCAGCTTCGGGAAATACAGTATCCCCTTCAGCCGGAATGGGTAATCCACATTCAGATGCACCCAGAACAGCGGCGATTCATACTCGTGGAACACCTTAAAGTAGAAGTCTTTGTAATCCTTCTCGGTGCATTCCTTCGGATCCTTCAGCCACAACGGATGCGTGTCGTTGATGGGCTTCGGCTCGGCGGGCGGCTTGGGTTTATCGTCGTGGGCATGATCATGATCGTGGTCGTGATCATGCTCGTGCTCGTGGTCATGCTCATGATCATGCTTGGCCTCCATCTCGGATTCCAGCCGCTTCAGCTCGGCCTCCATCTCCTCTTCCGACATGCCCTCGAGCTTGGCCGCTTCCTTCGCTAACTCTTCCTCTTCCTCCGCCGTCATCGGCTCCTCGTCCAGATCCTCTTCATGCTCGTCGGAATCCGCAGCCGTATCCTCGCCCGCCGCTTCGTCCTTCTTTCCCGCATCCTTCAAGAATATCGGAATCGCCATGAACGCGCAGTATTTCTCCAGCGTCTCGCGAATCTGGTGCATATGCAGGAACTCATGCTCCTCGTCCTGCACCGTCAGCGTGATCGCCGTGCCAACCTCCGTCCGATCGCTCGGCCCCATCTCGAATGCCAGCCCGTCCACGCTGCTCCAACGCACCGCTTCAGCGCCATCCTGATATGATAACGTATCTATCGTGACATTTTTCGACACCATAAACGCCGAGTAGAACCCCAACCCGAAGTGCCCGATGATCCCGCTCTTGTCCGCGCCCTCATACTGCTTCAGGAATTCCTCCGCGCTGGAGAACGCCACTTGGTTGATATACTTGCGCACTTCCTCGGCCGTCATCCCCACGCCGTTGTCGATAAACCGCAATTCACCAGCCGGTTCATCCACTTCGACATGGATAGCGCCGCTCCCCAGGAATTCCGGCTGCGCCAGCTGCCGCTTCACGATCGCGTCCGATCCGTTGCTGATCATCTCGCGGATGAATATATCCTTATCCGAGTACAACCATTTCTTTATGATAGGCATTATATTCTGCGCGTGGATGGAGATTGTCCCGTTCTCGGTCATCGCTTAACCCTCCTCGTTGATTGTAAACTTAATTTAACCTAATAGACGCTTCTATTTTAGTCAGAAAGAGCATCTTTGTCAATAACAATTTAGCACTCTCGCATCGAGAGTGCTAAATAATTAAGAGTCACGACAAAGCGAACCCACCCGCCCCCGCAGCAAACCGCCCGTCAACGCTTCGCTGGACGGTCGGAAGTTACTTCCGCGCCCCGCTGTAAATAATGGGCATCTGTTACTCTACATCAGTCACCAACCATGTTTTCGGGCGCGGGTTACGTTGGAACGGAGAGACGCTCGGGGCCCTGCCCCGAACCCCGTGAGGGGCTTTCAGCCCCCTCAACCCCCGACCAGGGGTTCCCCCTGGACCTACTTTTTACCGTCAATCGATCCAGCGTTTCCTCGTACCAAGCCCCGGGGGAGGTTGGGAGGGGGACGTAAGTCCCCTTCCCAAAGGAGCGGATGCGACGCGCCCCTTCGATCACTGACCAGGGGTTCCCCCTGGACCTTCATTTCCTCCGGTAAGGGTTAAACTTCCTCCGACAACTCGTCCTCGTCGCCATAATCCGCGTCCAGATGCTCCCCAGGAATCTCATCCGAGTACACGAAGGCCTCGTCCTCCAGCACCGCGCGCACGCTAAGGCTAATGCGCTTGGCCACCGGATCCACGCCCAGCACCTTCACCCGCACGACCTGCCCGACCTCAACCGCGTCCTCAACCTTGCCGATCCTCGTCAGCGCGCACTGGCTGATATGCACCAGCCCGTCCAACCCCGGCTCCAGCTCCACAAACGCGCCGAACGTCGTTATCCTAACAACCTTACCCTCAACGACCAACCCCGCCGGATACTTCTCTTCAGCCACATCCCACGGTCTGGGCTGCGTCTGCTTATACCCCAGCTGAATCCGTTCCCTTTCCTGATCGAGCGACAATATCTTAACCTGAATCTCCTGACCCGGCTGCACGACCTCATTAGGATGCCGCACCCGTCCCCACGACAGATCGGTAACATGCACTAGCCCGTCCACACCGCCAATATCCACGAATGCGCCGAAATCCGTCAGCCTTCTTACCGTCCCCGTTATCACCGCGCCTTCCGACAGCTGATCCCAGGCTTCCTTCTTTTTCGACACAGCTTCCTCTGCAATGACAGCCTTCCTCGAGCAGACAATCCGCTTCTTGCTCCTGTCCACCTCGATAATCTTCAACCGCATCGGCTTCCCGACAAAATCCTCAATCTTCTCAACATACCGCTGGGAAAGCTGTGATGCCGGTATGAACGCGCGCACGCCCATCACGTTAGCGATCAAGCCGCCCTTAACGGCTTCACGCCCAACGCCTTCGACGAATTCGTTCGCATCATACATCGCCATGAGCGCGTCCCAGCTCTTACGGCTGACAACATTCCGCTGTGATAACAGCACGTTGCCCTCGCCGTCGTTGACCTTGATCACCTCGACGTCGATCTCATCGCCGAGCTTCACGTCCTTGTTGACCAGATCGCTGCGCTTGACCAGCCCGTCCGACTTGAACCCGATATTAACGCAGACCTCATCCTCTGTCACCTGCACGACCGTGCCTGTGACCGTCTGCCCGGGTCGAATCTTCACCAGCGTCGCCTCAACGTCGGCCATAAAGTTCGCGTTGGCTTCGGCATCCGCGCTCAGCGCCGCATCCTTCGGTGCCTCGACTGCCTCTGCCGCCTTGGGATCAACAGCCGCCTGGGTTACGTTCTCCATGTCGTTCATGCGGTTCACAACCTCCTTATATAACCAATCCGGTGTGGACGCCCCCGCCGTAATCCCCACCTTGACATCTGCGCCGCGCCGTCCCGGAACCAGTTCCCCCGGTATATCCTCCGCCCGCTCCACTAAAACCGTCCGGCAATACAGCCCGCAAGTCTGGGCGAGTTTCCGCGTGTTGGAGGACAGGGAACTGCCCACCACCACCATAATATCCGCCCACTGCGCCAGCTCCTCCGCTTCCCTCTGCCGAAGCGCCGTAGCCGGGCATACCGTCTCCAATATCGTCAACCGACCGACCCGCAGCTCCAACTCCCGAATCACGGCCCGGTATAATCCCTCGGGAATGGTCGTCTGCGCCACAACCAACGCCGCTTCCATCCTTGGCAGCTCTCGCGCGGCTTCGGCCGACTCGACCACCGTCACCGGACCATTCGCCCAGCCCGCAGTGCCTATGACCTCCGGGTGCTCCGCTTGTCCAACGATTATCACGGGCAACCCTGGTTCGGCTCCTGAACCTTCAGAAACCATCCGATGCATCCGCTTCACATGCGGGCATGTCGCGTCCGCGACCGTCAAACCCTTGGCGTAACAGGCTTCCAGCTCCGCCCTGCCCAGCCCGTGCGACCGCACAACCACCGTGCCGCTGTCGATATCGTCCAGACTCGCCGCCGTCCGAACTCCCTCGCGCGCCAACTGCTCCAGCACTTGCGGGTTATGGATTAACGGCCCCAGCGTCGCGCAAGCCTGTCCATCGGATGCAGCCGCCCGAGCCGCCTCCCGTGCGATCCGCACCGCGTTATGAACCCCCGCGCAAAACCCCGCGTGCTTGCCAACCCGTAACGTACTGCCACCTCGCCGATTCATATATATTCTACATTGACATCGGAAACCCTGCCAATATGCTAACTATTACTGTTTCCATTTCGGAAAACTTCACCCTCAATTTTTGGACAAATCTGCCAAACGACGTGTCAGCCGCTGCTGAATCCATTCGATCGTCTGCGAATCCTTCGGCAATCTCCTCAAATCCGCCAGCGAAATAAGCGGCCCAAACCGGATATGCACACCCTTGCGCAGCCCATATTCCCCAGACACGAAGGCGGGCAGCACCGGCGCGTCCGTGCCCATAGCCAGCAACGCTACCCCCGTTTCGAGCGGCTGTATCTTCCCCGTCTGAAACCGATGCCCTTCGGGGAAGATGCCCACCGGCCGCCCCTCCCGCAGTCTCGCCAGCGCCTCGCGCATGGCCGTCAGATTCGTACCGTTCCTCATAACCTTTATGGCGTGTACCCGTTTAAGCAGCCACGCCAGCGGCGCGAACTTGAACAGGCTCTCCTTCGCCATATAGCCCACTTCCCAGCGCTTTAACGCGATGGCCAGCATGATCGGATCCCAGCTGTTGATATGATTGCTAACCAATATAAAGTGCTGATTGTCCGGGATGAATTCTGCGCCGCTCACGGTCAGCTTGAATAACGGCGCCAATACCACCGCCGCCAACCAGCGCATCACCTTGTAGAACGTCAGCCCGTTGGGTTTATAACTTTTATCACTCATACGATTCTAATGTATGCTGCACATCGGTCAGCATGCGTTCGACCACCGCGTCCAAATCCATGCGAGATGTGTCGATAATTATCGCATCGTCGGCTGCGCGTAGCGGATCCAGTTCACGCGTGCTGTCCCTCAAGTCGCGCGCCTTCACTTCCTCCAAAACTTTCTGGAACGGCTGTGGATCGCCCTTCGCCGCCAACTCTTTCATCCGCCGTTCCGCGCGAACCTCCGGCGAGGCCGTCAGGTAGAATTTGCAATCTGCGTCGGGCAGCACCCGCGTACCGATGTCACGGCCATCCAATACCGCGTCGGTATTCTGTACGATAGCCCGTTGTCTTTCCAGCATCGAATCCCTCACCGCACCGACTGCCGACACCGCCGATGCCGCAGCCGACACAGCCGGGGTGCGAATATCGTCGCTCACATCCCACCAATCCAACCACGTTACCTGCGAACCATTCTCAAATGTAACGATTACATCTATAGAATCGTTCACCCGCGCTATCGCCGCCGCATCATCCAGGCTGATGCCAGCCTCAATCGCCGCCAAACCGACCGCGCGATACATAGCGCCTGTATCCAGATGCAGAATCCCCAGCCGCCGCGCCAACGCATCCGCCGCCGTGCTCTTCCCTGCGCCGACCGGCCCATCTACCGCAATGCTCAACGCCATCCGAATCATCCTTACAATCCATTATTAGTAAAACTTACTAGAAAATCGCGTCCACAAACGCCTCTGCGTCGAACGGTTCCAAATCGTCCAACCCTTCGCCCACACCCACATACCACACGGGCATCCCCAACTCCCGCTGTATGGCTATAACGATGCCGCCTTTCGCGGTGCCGTCCAACTTCGTGAGCACTATACCGTTGACCTTAGCCGTTTCCAGGAACGCTTTAGCCTGCTGAAGTCCATTCTGGCCCGTCGTCGCATCCAGTACCAGCAGCGTGCGCATGTCCGCCTCTGGATAATCCCTCGACAAAATTCGATATATTTTGTTGAGTTCCTCCATCAACGCCTTCTTGTTGTGCAGACGGCCCGCCGTGTCAACGATTAGCAGATCCGCGCCGCGCGCTTTAGCCGATGCTATCGCGTCGAACACCACCGCCGCAGGATCCGCGCCCTCCGCATGCCTGACAATCGGCACGCCCGCGCGCTCCGCCCAAATCGACAGCTGATCCGCCGCGGCCGCCCTGAACGTATCCGCCGCACACAACATAACGCTGTGCTGCGCTGCCTTGAACCGCGCCGCTAGCTTCCCGATCGTGGTGGTCTTGCCTACGCCGTTCACTCCGACGACCAGCATGACCATCGGCCACTTCAACGGCGGACGCGTGTTGCGCAGTTCATTTTTCAGTATATCCTTGAGGAATGCCCGTGCGCGCTCCGGATCGTCCGTCCGCTCGGCCTTAACCTTATCCTTTAATAATCGTATGGCATTCTCCGTCGCGGGCAGACCTACATCCGCCATCACCAGAACATCCGATATATCCTCGTAAAAATCGTCCTCGATCGCCTTATAGCTGTGCACCAGCTGATCCATCCGGTCGGCGACATTCTCCCGCGAGCGGGTCAGGCGGTCGCGGATCTTCCCAAAGAGGCCTTTTTTCGGTTCGTCCACTTAATTATTCTCCTTATGCAAATACATATCCATCATGCTATCGCATCCTCCAATCGTACCGACACCATCTTCGATACGCCGCGCTCGCCCATAGCCACGCCGTACAGCGCCGGGCAGCGCTCCATAGTGCCCCGCCGATGCGTGACCACTACGAATTGTGTATCCCGCGCGTAACCCTCCAGCGCGCGCGCGAACTGCGTCACATTCGCCTCGTCCAGCGCGGAATCGATCTCGTCCAGTATGCAAAATGGTGAGGGCTTCAGCCGGAGAATCGCGAACAGGATCGCAATGGCCGTCAGCGCTCGCTCGCCGCCGGACAGCAGCGACAGCAGCTGGGTTTTCTTGCCCGGCGGCTGGGCCAGTATCTCGATGCCGCACTCCAGCGGGTTGTCGGCGTCGACGAGCCGCAGCGACGCGAATCCGCCGCCGAACAGCCGCGAGAATGTTTCGCTGAAATAACCATTCAGTATACCTAACTGCTCGACGAACCGCCGGCCCATCGCGTCCAGCAGGTTCGCGACGATGGATTCTAAATCCTGCCGCGCTCTCTCCAGGTCGTCGCGCTGGGAGCGCATGCCGGATAATTTTTCCTGCAGCAGTTGGAATTCCTCGACCGCTCGGACGTTGACTGTACCCAGCGCGCGGATCTCCGTCTTGCAAGATTCAATGGCCGCGCCTGCATCCTCGTACTTGAAACTGTCGTCGCGCCAATCTTCGGCCCCGGCTAGCGTCAATTCATACGAATCCCATATGCGGTCCATGCGCGCCTTGCGCTCCTCCTCCAACCGCGCCTTCTGCAGCGCGGCGCGATGCGCGCGTTCGACGGTCTGCGCCGACTGCGCGCGGATCGTGTCGGTCGACGCGGCGTGCGATTGGATCTCGGCACGGGTTTGGGCGCGATCATTATCCAGCTTGGACAATTGAATAGTAAACGACTCCAAACGTTCCGCGAATTCAGTGCGCTCACATTCCCGCTGACGGCGTTCCGCGTCGGCGCGTTCGGACTGCACCGTAGCACGCTGGCGTTCGCGCTCGGCGGCGTCCAGACGCGAGGCGCGTTCGACACGTTCCGACTTAATGCGCGTGGATTCAGCCCTAACGGATTCAACCTCGCGTTCCATCGCGGCGTGGGCGGCGCGGGCGGATGCAGCCTGTTCCTGCGCGACCTCCGCCGCTTCGCGCGCTCGCGTGCGACGGGCTTGCAGTATCAACATCTCCTCGGTCAACGCTTTTTGATCAACCGTTTCGCTGGATTGGGTTTGCGCGGCGGCTTCGAGCTGCAACTCGACGTCGGCAAGATTCTCGCGGGCCGCGTCGAGCCGCCGCGCGGTCTCGGCAGCCTGCTGCGCTAAGTTGATAAGCGCGCCTTCCGAGGCGTTCTTGCGTGCCTGGAGCCTAACCGCGTCCATCTCGATCGTCCGCGATTCCTGTTTGACGGCCTCCAAATGCCGGGCCTTGTCCGTGCGTTCGGCCTCCATGGACTTCGCTCGCTCGACCAATTCGCCCAACGCCGCGCGCGCAGCGGCGATGGCTTCTGCGCATGCATCCATCTCCCTGCCGCGCGATAGCAGACTCGCGCTGCGCGCCGCGACACTGCCGCCCGTCATGGACCCACCGGGATTGAGAATATCCCCCGCCAATGTAACCGTTCTGAACGCATAACCTGCCCGCCGCATGACCGCTAGCCCGGCATCCATATCCTGCGCCAAAACAGTCCTGCCCAGCAGAGAGTCCACGATATTCTGATAAATCTTATCAAACGTAACCAACTCATTCGCCGCGCCCAGACAACCTGGCACGCTCAACGCGCCGCGCTCATTGGGCGTCAGCACCCGCCCGCGCACCGTCGTTAGCGGCAGGAAGGTTGCGCGTCCATACCTATTATTTCTTAAGAACTCTATCAGCCGCTTGGCCGCCTGCTCATCCTCGGCGACGATGTTCTGCAGCGCACCGCCCAGCGCTTGTTCGATCGCCACCTCATATTCTTTGGGAACACTTAACAAATCCGCGACGACGCCGTGTACCGCAGAATCCTTCCTAAGCAATACCTGCTTAACCGCATTCTGATAACCCTCGTACGCGTCGGCCAGCTCGCGCAGCATGGTAAGCCGCGTCTCCTGCTGACGCGCCGTGTCGCGCTTCGCCCGGATGGCCTGTTCCAAAGCGTCGGCCTCGCGCTTGCCGTCGGCCAATTGTTGCTCCAATGCCTTGCGCTGACCATTCAAACGATCCAACGCGTCGGCTGCAGCCGCGCCGTCGGATTGGGTTTCCGACAGCTCCTCATCCAAATGATGACGCCGCGATTCCAGCGCGGTCTTTTCGGATTCGCCCTGCTCGATCCGCTCGCGCAGGGTTTGGCGCATCGTGGTAAGGCGCGTCCGTGCTGCCCTCATATCCGACTGGCGGTTGAGCGCGTCCATGGCGCGGGTTTTGTGGGCCTCCAGCGCCTCGGCGCAGCGTTCTTCCTCGGCTCGCGCGGCCTTAAGCGCCAGCGCGGATGAATCCATCGCAGCCTTCAGCCGTTCGAGCGCTTCAGCGTGCCGTGCGTCTGAATCGGACTGCTCGGCCGCCAACCGTTCTAATTCTATAATCCTTATAGAACATTCCCGCTTCAACGCGTCGGCGCGCGCGGCATCCGCCCTCGCGTGCTCCGCCTGCTGACGCAGCAGACCGATCTCGCCGTCCAGCCGCTCGAAGGCGCGGCTCTCCGTCAACTGTGAATCGCGCAACCGTCCCGCCTCATCCTCCAGCGCTTCAGCCCGCTCGTTCAACCGGAGCCGCTCGCCTTCCGCTTGCTCCAACCTCAAACCCAGCTGATCGGACTCATCCTGACAGGCCGCGATGGTCTGGGCTAGCGTCTCCAGCCGTGAGACAGACCGCGCCTCATCCACAAGGAATTGGTTTAACTCCAATACCTTCAGGCGTTCGGACAATTGGAGATAAACCCGCGCATCCCGGCTTTGGGATTCGAGCGGGCCTAACTGCTGCTCCATGGCGTCGATGAGATCGTTAACACGCGTGAGATTCTGCCGCGTATTCTCGATGCGCCGTTCCGCCTCCTGCTTTCTGGCGCGGAAGGTCATGATGCCCGCCGCTTCCTCGAATACCGCGCGGCGTTCCTCCGGCCTGACCGACAAAATCTCGTCGATCCGGCCCTGGCTGATCATCGAGTAGCCTTCCTTGCCCACGCCCGTGTCGCGGAATAATTCCGTGATATCCTTCAGACGGCATGGCGCGCGGTTGATGGATACCTCCGTCGCGCCGCTGCGGTATACGCGCCGGGTGACGGCAATCTCCGCCGCGTCCACGGGCAGCGCGCGGTCCTGGTTGTCGAATATTATCGAAACCTCGCACCAAGACAGCGGTTTCCGCTTTTCAGAACCGCTGAATATGACGTCGTCCATCTTCGCACCGCGCAGTTGGCGCGCGCTCTGCTCGCCCAATGCCCAGCGCACTGCGTCGGATATGTTGGATTTGCCGCAGCCGTTCGGCCCGACGATGCCCGTTATCCCCGGTTCGAACGCGATCTCGGTCCTCTCGGCGAACGACTTAAACCCATATAGCTCAAGCCTCTTGAGTCGCAAGCGCGTCCTCCTGTCGAACCTTGTCCGCGAGTGTCGGAGCGGTCGCGGGCGATTTTTCGCTTGCGGGTTTGAACAGGCCGGATGCCACGCGCGCGGCCTCCTGCTCGGCAGCCTTGCGCGAATGGCCGTTGCCCCGGCCAAGGATCTTCCCCTCGGCGGACTGCGCGACCGCCGTGAACCACGGCGCGTGAGACGGGCCCATCATACCCACGATGGCATACTTGGGCGTGCGCAATCCGGACGCCTGCATCAATTCCTGCAGGCGGCTCTTCCAATTGTAGTCTGCAATCTCGTTGTGAATGTGGTAATCGTCCAGCGCGCGGGACACGAACATCCGCGCCGCGTCAAACCCGCCATCCAGATAGATCGCCGCCGTCACCGCCTCAAACGTATCGCACAGTACCGACGTCTGGTCGGCCAGCCCGTGCTCCCGCTCGCTCGCGCCCATCATCAGGTAATCGCCCAGGTTCAGCCGCCGCGCGGCCATGCTGAGCGTCTCCTTGCGCACGAATGTGATGCGCGTGCGGGTCAAATCCCCCTCGCGCATGAGGGGATAGCGGTGATACAGCGCCTCGCTCACGCACAATTCGACGACAGCATCGCCCAGGAATTCCAACCGCTGGTTGTCCTGCGTGTCGCCGGGCTTCGGCCCGATTATCGTCGGGAATACGGACGAATGGGTCAGCGCGATCCGCAGATGCGATATATCCCGGAAGGTGTAGCCCATGCCCTCTTCCAACTCGGACAGCATCGCGTCGTCCGCCCAGGCTGCGTCCTGTCTGCGCTCCAATTCCAATAGGCATCCCTCCCTCCGCATGATACAACACGTCGTTGTTTAAGAATTGGCCTCAATGTAGCGCACCACATCGCCGACGGTCTTGAGCGTCATCAGCGCGTCGTCCTCCATGACAACGCCCGTCTCCTGCTCCAGATCCATGACCAGCATCATGACGTTGGCGGAATCCGCCTTCAGATCCTCCAGCAGCCGCGAATCCATGGTGATATTCTTGGGGTCGATCTTCAGTTGGCTGGAGATTAGTTTCGACACTTTTTCGTAAGCAGCCATGGTTAGTACCTCCGATTAATTTATTTGTAACGCGCCGCGTATCTTGTTGATGATGTCCGCTTCCAATAGTGTGCGCGCCTGTCGAATCGCCGCGAAAAACGCGAATTCCTTCGAATTCCCGTGAGCCTTGACGACCAAGCTGGACGAACCCAGCATCAGTGCGCCGCCGACCTCCTCGGCGCTCATGAGTGTCTTGAGTTTCCGGAGCGATGGCAGTACCAGCGCGCCGCCCAGCTTCGATATCAAGCTGGAACCCAGTTCCCGCTTGATCATCTCGAACAGGGATTTGCTCACGCCCTCCATAGCCTTCATGATCACGTTGCCCGTGAATCCGTCGCACACGGCGACATCCACCTCGCCCGTCGGAATGCCGCGCGCCTCCACGTTGCCCGTGAATTCATAGGCAGGGTTGGGTTTGCTAAGCAGTTGGTAGGCTGCCTTAGTCAGCTGATTGCCCTTTTCAGCCTCCTCGCCGATGTTGATCAGGCCGACACGCGGCTTGGCGCGCCCGAGCAGCGCGCGGGCGTAAACCGCGCCCATCACGGCGAACTGCTCCAGCATAGCGGGCGTGCAGTCCACATTCGCGCCAGCGTCCAGCATCACGAGTGGTTTATCGGACGTAGGCACGACAACGGCTATCGCGGGCCGCTCTATGCCGGGGATCCGTTCCAGCCGGAACATGGATCCAGCCATCACCGCACCAGTCGAACCAGCCGACACCACCGCCTGGGCACTGCCATCCCGCACCAATCCGAACGCCTTGACCAGCGACGAGTCGGTCTTGCGCCGTAACGCCATCACGGGGGATTCATCATTGGTGATAATTTCCCGCGCGTCGAGCGTGTTCAGACGCGGATGACGTGCGCCGCGCAGCGCCTTGGCAATGGCTTCTTGCTGTCCAACGAGAGTGACCGTTATATCATTATACTCTTCAACGGCACGCAGGGCGCCTTGCACCGGGGCTTCCGGGGCAAAATCGCCGCCCATCGCATCCGCCGCGATGATGTACACATATATTCCTCCCAAGTATTCAGTTGGAATGTATTGTACACGCCGATTGGTATTCAGTCAAGCAACGGATCATCTGTCCCTGTAATTATATCATTCTCATAATAAACGCGGGGCACACGCCGTCCAATCGCCGCGAGAGGTTCATTCCGATTGCTGCCGACCCAGCGTGCGAACTCCTCCACGGGGATGGCATCGCAACCGTCGCCGCCCAGTACCGTCACCGTGTCGCCGACCGATACGCCCGGTACGCCGGTCACATCGAGCATGGACTGATCCATGCACGGCATCCCGGCGTAACGCACCCGCTGCCCCCGCACCGACGCCTCACCCGATTCGCGCAGACGCCGAGGCAATCCATCCGCATAACCCAGGGGAATTGTGGCGATCAATGTCGGGCGTTCGACATGGTAATCCTCGTCATAGCCCACGGTGTCGCCGGGCTGGATCGTGCGGAGTGACACGATTCGCGCGCATAGGCGCATCACCTTGTGCGGCGTGAACGGCGCTTCGGCGATATGATTCCCATACAATATCGCGCCGACACGCACCATCCCCAGCCGCCACTGCGGGTACCTGAACGCGGCGATGCTATCCACTGCATGCAGCATCGGCGAATGGCCGCGCGCGCTCAACCCATCGGCCACGCTGAAGAACCGCGCCATCTGCGCCTCGTCACGCTCGCGGTCGATCAACGCCAGGTGTGTGAACAGGCCGTCAACACGAACATTCGACATCTCCATGATTCGCGGTAATTCGATCGGCGCATCCTCCATGGTGAACCCCAGCCGATGGAAGCCCGTATCCAACTTAATATGTATGGATGCCGTAAGTCCCAGCGACTCCGCGATATCACCCAGCCGCCGAGCCTGGGCCGTGTCGCAAATGGTAAGCGCTATACCGTTTATAACGGCGGCCTCCAGCAGGTCGTCGGACGCCGCACCCATCGCCCACAACCGCACGTTGGGCAATGTCCAACGCAGGGACAGCGCCTCGCGGATGCTGGCCGTGGCGATGAGATCCGCACCCGCCGCCCATAACGCTTCGGCGCAGCAGCGCATGCCATGGCCGTACGCGTCGGCCTTGACCACGGCGCAGATTTTGACACCGCTGCTAAGCGCGTCACGGATGGAGCGCAGGTTGCTTGTCAGCGCGTCCAGGTTTATCTCCTGCCAGGCGTCGCCCAGCCAGGGCTGGTCGTTCATGTTTAACGGCCTTCCGCTAATTCATTCCGGCTTTGGCGCAGTTTGTCCGCGATCTCGATCGCCTTGTCCTCCACCTGCTTTAGCAAATCTTCACAATGATCCAGGTTCATTAGGTACACGCGCTGCGCGTCGCCTTGGGCCTTGGCCAGAATCTCATTCGCCTGAAGCTCCGCGCGCTTCATGATCGCCGTCTGATTTGTGCGTTCCTCGGCCTTGCGCTCGGCCGACTCCAGCGTGCGGTTCGCTTGCTCGGCGCTGCGGCTCTCGCGTTCCTTCGCCCGCGCCTCCGCGTCCGCGACCATCTGATCCGCCTTGTCCTGCGCCTCCTGCAGAATCAGCCGCGCCTGCGAATCCGCGTCGGCTATCTTGCTGTCCGCCTGCCGTGTCGCGTTCTGGATGATCCTATTCTCCTGGCGCACCAGGTTCAGCGCGTCGCGGTACTCCACCGGCAGCGCGTCCCGCACCGAAGCGACCACCTCCAGCGCCGCATCCCTGTCAATCATGTAGGACGTGGCGAACGGTACCTTCCGGCAGTTCTCCAGCATCGTCTCCAGTTCGTTGAGCAGGTTATAAACTTCCATTTCCATAATCAACGCTCCCCCCGCCGTATCATGCGCACTACTTCCCTTTGTTATCTTGAATAAATTGCTTCAATAAACCTAACGATTCATTTGGAATAATCTTATCCAATGAACCGCCGAACACCGCCACCTGACGAGCGATGCTGCTGCTCAAATGGGCCAGAGCCGGATTCGCGGGCAGGAAGATCGTCTCCAAGCCAGCGTCGCCGGATAGTTCGCGGTTCATGACAGCCATCGACGATTCGTACTCGAAATCGACAGTCGTGCGCACCCCTCGCACAACCGCGTCCGCGCCGATCGCCGCTGCGAAATCGACCAACAGCCCTTCAAAGCCTTGGATATCAATGCCGTTTCCGTTCGTTACATTCGAGCTTTCCCCAAATACAGCTTTCAGCAACTCGATCCGCTGGTTAAACGTCAGCCAGCCCGCCTTGTCCGGATTGTGCAGGACAGCCACGACGACACGATCAAACAACCTTGATGCACGTATAATCAAATCCACATGTCCGCGCGTTACGGGATCAAAGCTGCCGGGAATCACGCATAACGACATAACGATTATGTACCTCTTATTTCTCGAGCACAGTGTAAAAACTCAAGGTTGTGTCGCCGTATCTTCGCGACTTCAAGAACTCTAACCCGTCCGGCGGCAGCGGCGGTTCTCCCCGCGCATGTTCCAGCGAAACCCATGCGCCCGGAGCAGCCAGCCTCGTAACCGTGGCCAGCAATCCCGTCACATCCGGCCAAGCGTACGGCGGATCGAGCAGGATTAAGTCGAATCGCGCGCCTTCCGCCGCTAACAGCCGCGCCGCGCGTTCCCATTCCATCACGAGCAGGCGCGCCCTTTCGTCCATACCGACTGTCGCGATATTCCTGCGGATTATAGAGGCCGCCTTCGGCGCGCGTTCTACCAATACTGCCGACTCCGCGCCTCGGCTTAGCGCCTCCAACGCCAGTGCGCCGCTGCCAGCGAACGCATCTAAAACTCGCGCGCCTTCGACACGCCCCGCCAGTATGTCGAATAACGCCTCGCGAACCATGTCGCGCGTCGGACGGGTGTCCCTCCCGTCCGGCGCGATCAGCGGCCGGCCGCGCGCGTCACCGCCAATAATCCGCATCAGATCAGCTGGTTGCGCTCTTCCTTGCGCTGACGGCGTTCGCGGGCTTTCTTCTTCAGGCGCATGCGCGGTTTATTCTTGACGGATTCGATGAACGCGCGCGTTTTCTCGAACCGCGACGGCCCGAGGAGGTATCCCGCCACGTAACACGCGGGCAGTATCAGCATCAACAGCGGGCCTATCCGATCCAGCATCAGCGATGCCGCGTCGCCGTTCGAGGCGATCAGATAAACGAATGGCAGAATGGAGAATCGCACGCCGATCCGGAGCCAATCCACCAGCGGCGTTACGATGTCGCGGGTGTAATACACCAGCGCCTTGCCCACGTCCGGCTGGCGCATATACGCGCCCAACCAATTAGGAAGATCCTGCAGCGTATAGGCGTAAGGCACTGCGCCGATGGATACTACTACGCCGATGATGAGCCACGGCGCGGTGCCCAGCAGCGTACCCAGCGCCGTGCGCGGCCGGGAATATACGCGAGGCAGATCCAGCGCGCCGGGGGATAAGCGCTTCGACTTCGCGTGGGTGTAGTCGGATTTGCAATCGTCCTCGCCCTTTGACGCGCCCATTTGAAAGAATAACATGCCCGCCCCGGCCAGCATCGCGGCGTTCAGTATGCTGCGCAGCACCACGTTATCCGACATGAGTACGGGCGCGAACACCAGCCCGAGGAATCCGAACACGGCGGTAAACCCGAATATCCGCAGCGCCGCCGAGAGCAAGGGATTCATCCGGCGATCGCCTGGTTTGGCTTTCTGACTCATAACCGCCTCCTACAACTATTATTCATTAATACATTCCCACAGTCCGTCCGGCAGCGCTAGCGCGTCCATCCGCTGATCCCATGGGTTGGGTTCTATCTTCTCCAGAATTTGGCACGCGTAACCCAGTCCGATTCGATACGCCCCGCAGTGCGCCAGGTATCGGTCGTAATACCCAGCGCCTCGGCCTATCCGCGCGCCGGATCGATCGAACGCCAGCCCCGGCACAATAGCCAGGTCAATCTCATCCGGCGGGATCGTCGGCGTATCCGGTTTAGACGGGATGCCGTACCGCCCGAACGTTAACGATTCATAATCGTCAGGCAGCAGTGCGGCCTCCATAATGCCTACGCCTGGCAGTATCCGAGGGATGCACAGCCGTTTCGACTGCGTCTGCGCGGCGATGATCAACGGCTGGGTTGAGACCTCGTTACCTACCGAGATATAACAGAATACGCAGCGCGCGTTTCGCCAGCGTTTGCTGGTTAGCACATGTTCCGCGATGAGATGCGAATCGCGCGCGCGGCTTTCCGGCGTGGTCAGCGTTGCGATGTGTCTGCGCAGTTCGGCGCGGCTTAACCCAGGCTTATCAAGCACGTCAGGCATAATCGTATGGTTCGGCGGGCAGGACGACACGCGGCACCCGATTCGTCACGGTGGTTAATATCTCATAACTGATCGTGCCTGCCCACGTGCCCAGCTCGTCCGCCGTGATCCGTTCGTTTTCCTGCTGGCCAAGCAATACGACCTCGTCGCCGACCGAAACCCCCGGAATCTCCGTCACATCGGCCATGCATTGATCCATGCACACGCGGCCGACGATGGGCGCGCGCTGGCCGCGCACGAGCATGAAGCCGCGATTCGACAGCGCGCGATGGTATCCATCCGCATAGCCTACGGGGATCGTTATAACGCGGGTGGTTTGCTGTGTCTTGAATGTCCGGCCATAGCCCACCGTCGCGTCGGGTTCGACATCCTTCACGTTGGAGACTCGGCTGACCCAGCGCATCGCGGGAAGCAGCGGCACATCCGTCGGCACAGGCGGCGCGCCGTACAGCGCGATGCCTACGCGCGCCATGTCCAGGCACGCCTCATGGAACCGCAGGAATCCGGCGCTGTTCGCGGCGTGTATGATCACCGAGCCAAAGCGTGACTGAATCAGAGGCACCACGGCTTTGAGGGCATCAATCTGCTTAAGGGTGTACTCGTCATCGTCCGGCGTCATGGAGTCGGCGGCGGCCAGGTGCGTGAACAGACCCGCGACGCGCAGCCGCTTCGACTCGGATAAAGCGTTCATCAATTCATCCAGCGCGGAAGCGTTTACACCGATACGGTTCATGCCCGTCTCCAGCTTCAGGTGGATGTTGACCGTGCGGTTGAGCTTAGATGCTGCATGTTCCAGCATCCGCGCGTGTTCGGGCAGGAAAACCGTCTGGGTGATGTTATGGATTATAACATCCTCCACCGCTTCTGGATCGGGCGCGCCCAGAATCAATATGGGCGGCTGGGCGATCCCCGCTTGGCGCAGACGGACGCCCTCTTCAGCTATAGCAACGCCCAACGCATCAGCGCCGTTGGCCAGCGCGGTGCGCGCCGTGTCGATGTCGCCGTGGCCGTACGCGTTCGCCTTGACCACGGCCATCAGCAGCCGCGGTTGGATGGATGAATCGCGCAGCGCGCGCATGTTCCGCGCTATCGCGTTTTGGTCGATGATCAGGCGGGTATTGCGCATTTCACAGTTTTTCCAATTCTGCGGATCCGATTAGGTGGACGTTATTCTTTTTCAGCGCGTTAACGCCGCGCTCGACCTGCTCCACCCGCAGCACGATAGCCGCGCCGCTCTCCCCGGAACTGGTAATGTTAATCGAGCGCGCGAACGAGTAACTGTACTCGACGCTGACATTATTCGCGGCGAGCGTCTCCAGCACGTACGCCAATCCGCCGGGGCGGTCGGGCACTAGCACGGCCAGCACCTCCGTCTTGCGCGCGGTGTAGCCTGCTTTAGCCAGTGCCTTCACCGCGTCGTCCGGACGCTTGACCAGACAGCGCAGTATGCCGTACTGGGCCGTATCCGCAAGCGCCAGCGCGAGCAGATCGTAGCCCTCTTGGGCCAGCAGGCGGGTTAAGCTGGCCAGCGTGCCGGGAGCGTTTTCTATAAATACCGAAACTTGCTCGATCGTCATAGGCGCCTCCTCGAATGCATGTGTTGTCGGAAAGCCTCGAATCTGGTAAAATGGTTCTATGGCACATATTAACATAGCCGGAGACGGTTTGCAAGATTTCCTACCCGTCGGGCGTTTATATGTTGCGCAAGTATACAGGCTCGCCGTAGGACGGCGATAATAATTCACACATTACACACAGTCGGGGTGAACGATATGCCACTGCTCAAATTCCGGTGTAACGAATGCCGGAGCGTGTTCGACGAACTGGTCAGCGCCTCCCGCATGATGGACGTCAAATGTCCCGAGTGCGGCGGGGAAACCGAACGGGCTTACGAGGGCAAATGCTTATTCGGCATGGCCGGATCGGATGCCGGGCGCGGCGGATCCTGCGGCGGCGACTGTACGGGCTGCGCAGGTTGCAAAGGCGGTGGTATGGATGATTGACGCGCCAAGCGAACGTTGGATTGACGCTCCAAGCGAGCGTTGGATTATAGAAGGTGGACGCCCTCTTATAGGCGAGGTCGAGATAGGCGGCGGCAAGAATCCGGCGGTGGCCGTTATAGCCGCTGCATTGTTATGCGACGAACCGTGCATGATCGAGAATCTGCCGTACATCGAGGATGTTCGCGTGATGGTCGAGCTGCTCGGCCGCTTAGGTGCGAAGGTATCCCGCAAGGGGCGTACACTGCAAGTGGATCCTCGTACCGTGAACAGTTCCACACCGCCGTATGATTTGGCTCGGGCATTGAGGGCGTCCAGTTATCTATTGGGCGCATTGCTGGGGCACTTCGGACAGGCGGAAGTACCGTATCCCGGCGGGTGCGACATTGGCGAGAGGCCATTGGATCAACACATCAAGGGCATGCGCAAGCTGGGCGCGGTCATCTCGGACGAGTATGGCGTGATGCGCGCGAAGGCGCGGCGGCTGACCGGGACGGAGATATTCTTCGACGTGGTGACGGTCGGCGGCACGATCAACCTGCTCCTATGCGCATGCCGCGCGAAGGGGCAGACCGTCCTATACAACGCGGCGAAGGAACCGCACGTGGTCGAGGTCGCCAACTTCCTCAACAGTATGGGTGCTAAGATTAAGGGCGCTGGCACCGACGTGATCCGCGTCACAGGCGTGGATCATATGCATGGCTCGACGTACGCCATCATCCCGGATCAGATCGAGACGGGCACCATGATGATAGCGGCGGCGGCCACGGACGGCGACGTCACAATCCGCGGCTGCATCCCCACCCATATGGAAGCGTTATCGGCCAAACTGTTGGAAATGGGCGTGCGGGTGGACGATCGGGACGATGTTATCCGCGTGCGTTCGACAGGGATTAAACGCGCGTTAACGTTAAAAACTCAGGCGTACCCAGGCTTCCCGACAGATCTGCAGCAGCCCATGTCGGCGATGCTGTGCACGGCTCGAGGCGTGAGCATGATAACCGAGACCATATTTGAGCAGCGATTCAAACACCTGCGCGAGATGTCGCGCTTGGGCGCGCGCGCGACGGTCATGGATCGGGTCGCGGTGATAGAGGGCGTGCCGGAACTGGTCGGCGGCACGCTGACCGCGACGGATCTGCGCGCCGGGGCCGCGCTGGTCGTGGCCGGGCTGATGGCGCGCGGCACGACGGAGATTCTGCATCCGCACTACATCGACCGCGGTTATGAATACATAACAGATAAGCTGAACGCGCTGGGGGCCAGGGTCGTACGGGAATGCATCGCCGACGTCAAGGAGGCCATCTGATGGTCACATACGGTTCGTCCAAACCGGAGGATCGCGCGGAGATCCTCGACTTCGCAAACATGGTATTCAGCATGGCGCATAGGCCGCATAACTTCGCGGAGGTTCTGCCGAAGGTTTACGCTGAAGGCGCGCCGCTGTATCGGCCCGACATGCACTACATCGCCAAGGCGGACGGACGGATAACCGGTCTGGTCGCTATGCTGCCCATTCCCATGCGGGTCTGCGGGCAGGAGTTAACCGTCGGGTACATTGGCACCGTTAGCACCCATCCATATTACAGAAGCCAAGGCGCGATGAAGGCGCTGATGGGTCTGATGCTGGACGATGCCAAGCGCTTAGGATTCGCGTACCTGTCACTGGGAGGACGCCGCCAGCGGTATGGTTACTTTGGATTCACCAACGCTGGCATGAAAACCTCTCACCACATCGAGGGTCCAAATGTACGGCACGGGTTGAGCGGCGTCGATTCATCCCGCATGGTGTTCAGGCAAATCACGGATAACGGCGATCCGCTGCTCGACGATATATTCGCGATGTACGATCGGCTGCCCGTCAGCGGCGCGCGTACGCGCGACACGTTCTTAATCATCAGCCAGTCGTGGGGCTGTTCGCTCCATGCAGTGATGTGGGATGGCGATTGCGTCGGTTGGGCGATTACGGATAACCACGGCATAGAGGTTGCGCTGTCGAATCCCGACGAATTAGCGCGGCCATTCATGAAGGCGTGGCATGAAGCGCACGGGGATTACACGCTCGCGGTGCCGCTCCACGATCTTGCGCTGCAGCGGGAAGCCATGTCCGTCAGCGAGGATTTCGACATCGGGTCGGAAGGCATGATCAATGTCGTCGATTGGCAGAAAACGTTGAGCGCCTTGCTCGCGCTGAAGCGTCTGACACATCCGCTCCAGAACGGCCAGTGGACCATCCAGATAGAGGACGGCCAACCGCTAACGCTGGAGGTGACAGGGCATTCGACTCGCGTCGATCGTGACGGACGGCCTGCCGACGTGAGGTTCACAAAGGCTCAAGCGCAGGACGCGATATTCTCGCGCGAGGCGTTGATATTGCCGACCGCAGGCGCACCATCGGGATGGTTCCCGCTGTCCCTGGGGATACGTGGAGCGGATAAATTCTGATTACATATGTAATCTCCGCTGCACCTCGGCCAGCAGCGCCTTCCCCTCAAAGAATAACAAAAACGCCAGAAACGCGATCGACGCGCAGAAGTTGATAGCGGACGGGATGACGGTATTTACCGTACCCGTTAACACCAAAACGAACGAGATTATACCAAATATACACGCGATAGATAGATACAGTATATAATCCTGAATATCCAGCTTGCGAACCTTACCCACTACGGTCAGCGCGAGCATGCCGGACGCGCCGAGGATCGGCAGCACATAGTCCAGCGCCCACCCATGCCGCCCGGTCACCATGTCCCAAATAAAGGCGATTAACGAAACCGTGATCACCTGCCAGATGATGCTCTTGGGCAGGTTGCGGCGCTTTTTCATAGCGATGGCGAATTCGATCCACGTGCTCACTATTCCAGCGACCACGAATAGCGACCACCATCCTTTGGATGGGATGATCAGGTTGACCGCGACGCATACCGCCGCACCGCACACGCTGCCGAACGCTATCCACATCAGCAGAACGCGGCTGAGGGCCGTCCTGGATTCGCGCAGTTCGGGGAAACGGTTGATGGATCCATCAGGCATTCCGACAGGAGTATTCTGGCAAAGCGGGCAGCGGCTTTGCGCACCGGGCAGATCAACTTTACAAAACTCACAGCGCAGCATTAATTCTCCTTTAGTTTTCCATAAAACTTTTCACGTTTGTTCTAAGTTTGACGTAATCTGAACGGCTATCCCCATCTCCGTTAACTTCCTGAAAAACCACCGCTGTATCCCCGTGTCAGTCATCGGCGAGGACATACTGACGGCCAGCGTATCGCCAAACGTGCACAGACAAAGCTGCGGCCGCTTCGTACTGACGAGCGCGTCGAACATCCTTATGTACCGCGAGACTTCCTCGGGCATGGCGATCCGGCCCAGATTCGACAAGGCCGCCGTATCCTCGCCATCCACCCGCAGCCCCGTCAGCGCTAAAAAGGGTATCTTGATTTGCAATGGAACCGCCTTGATCAGCGGGTTATTTTCGAACGCCGAGTAGTGGCTGATGATGCTGGATAGATTCTCCCGCGTCAGCTGCCGCCTCAATGAGACGCGGGCGTTGGCGAGAACCTCCTCGAACGACTGCCCGTCCCGCTTGAATCTGTGCGTGACCTGTACCACGCCGAAGAAATTCCTCGCGGTCTGCGCCGGGAAGAATCGCCTTAAATCGACAGGCACCGTGATTACGACGAGCTTCGCGCGTTCCCGCACCGCCATGCCGTCGTATATTGCGCAGATCAGCAGCGCAATCAGCAGCTCGGTCAGCGTCACATCGCGGTCGCGGGCCAACCGCAATACGGCGTCTGCGGACATGAACCCTTCAGTAACGCCTGTCCGACCGTCCGGCAGCAAATCGCCCCGGACGCGGTATGCCCGGCGGCGCTTGGTTGTCGGAGCGGCACCGACTTTGTCATAATATTTGTAGAACGCGTCCTGGCTCTTTTGATCCCGCGACGCGTCATAGCCAGTCAGCTGGCCCGCAATGCCATATTTATCCGATAGATAATGAAATACCAGCGTCCGCAGGAATTGAATGGCACCGGTTCCGTCGGCCAGCGCGTGGAACACCTCCAGATTTATGCGCGGCCCGTAGTATAATACGCGGAACAGCAAGCCGGGTCGATCCGCGTTATAGATAGAAGCGCATGCCGGGAGCGACTCCTCTGCGATCTGCGGAATGATGGCGCTCTCCTCAAAATAATACCAAAACAAACCTTTCTTTAGTATCGAGCGGTACAGCGGGAAGTCCACGAGCGTACGTTCCAGCGCGCGCTGCAGAACCGGAGCATCCACCAGCTCGGTCAGCTCACAGACAAACCGAAACACCTTCGTGTCGCGGCCATTGCTGGTCGGAGGGAAAATCTTCGCGGCGTTATCCAGCCGATTCCACCGTCTGCTCGCGGCCAAACGATTACCTCCTGTGTACTAAATCCCGCATTTAATATTCTACCCCTTTAGGAACGCGTTAATTATCTCGTATGTCTGCCGCACATGATCAAAGCGCGGCGGCAGCATCATATAGGCGTGCAAAGCGTCCGGCATGCGGTACACTTGGGCTTCATTCCCGAATTCGCACAGCTTTGCGCCGTAAGCCTCACCTTCATCCCGCAGCGGGTCGTACTCCGCCGTAATGATGAGCGTGCGCGGCTGGCGCGAGAGATCCGCCGCCAACAGCGGCGCAAAGTACGGGTTGCGCAGGTCGTCGTCGGAGTTGCGGTATAATTCGATAAAACTCTCGATCCGTTTGGATGTTAGAATATAATCCGTACCGTTGTCGCGAATCGACTGAAACGGTGAGTTCTCGCTGTGATCGCTGTACGTGGACGGATAGATGAGGATCTGACGCTTTGGCAGGAACTCGCCCCTGTCGCGCGCCATCAGCGAGACGACTGCCGCCAGATTCCCGCCCGCGCTGTCTCCGATCAGCGTGATGCCGTCCGGATCAACGCCCTGCGCGCGCTCCAGGTAAAACGACCGCGCAACCGCGTAACAATCCTCCACCGCAGCGGGGAATTTGTGCTCGGGCGCAAGCCTGTAATCCACGGACGCGACCGTGCAGCCCGTCGCTTTCGCCAGGTCCGCGCACACGCCAGTGTAATTCTCAATGCCGCCCGTCACCCAGCCGCCGCCATGGAAGAACAGCAGCAGCGGAAACGGTCCGTCGCCATTCGGCGCGAATAATCGCACGGGCACCGCGTGATCGCCGCACAAAACCTCACGATCCCACACCGCGTAATCCTTTGGCTCGCCGCGCAGCCGGGCGGTGAGCAGTTCCAGCTGCCGCTCCATTTTGTATGTCTGCTTAACGTCCGGCTCCAAGGCTGTCAGCGCCTTCAGTGCCGCACGCATTACTTTGCTTATTGCCAAACGGCGTTTGCCTCCCACGGTTATTTTTGTTGATTATTGGGTTGAGTATACGTGTATAATTTCGCTGTGTCAAATCGGATGGATTTTTGTATCGACATGATTAATGATATGAATTTGAAGTTAATATTCTACCGAATTATGTCTAACTATGTCTTTCAACCAAATATGAACCTACCTGCGGAATCGCTTCCTGATCCACGCCACAAACTTATTCGCCGGGGTTTTATCCACCTTACGCACGGCGACCGCCGCATCCAGCGCGCCTTGGCGGTAGTGCGGATTGTCAGGGGCGAGGCGGATGGCCGCGCGGAAACTCTCGTGCGCTGGGCTGGGCTTGCGCAGTGCCAGCAGGATCCTGCCTTGCAAAAAGAACCATTCAGCATCGCGCTCCATCGAGTGGGAGAGGATGCGCAGCGCGGCGTCGTACTGGCCGCGATCAAACAGCGAGGCCGCGACCTTCTTAGCGTCGGGGATAACCTCGGCGTCCGCCGACTGCGCGGCGTTGGCGGATTGGAGCGCCTTCTCATAAGCCAGGTTGATCTCAACCAGCTTCTCCTGCGCGGTCTCGCGAATCACAGGGTCGCGAATCGTGTCGGGATGATACTGCTTCACCAGCGAATGGTAAGCGCCGCGAATCTGCGCTGCGCTGGCGGTCGGGGGCACGCCAAGCGTCGCGTATGGGTTACCCATCAACACACCCCAACCTCCCTGTCCGCATTGTGGATACGCCGAACAACCAATAGTATGCTGGCGCTTCGTATTATAGCATCAATGATTATGGTTGGCAAGGGTGGCAATAACAGGGTGGGCAACAACAGCATCCCAACAAAACTCCCTCTTGACAACGGCTGATCATTAGGCTATTATGTTCGAAGTGTTGCATAACACCTGTTGCCTACTGTTGATTCACGATATATGGATGTGCTAGGAGTGTGATTATGCCGCCAAAGGTAAAATTCGGCAAGGAATCTGTCATGGAGAGCGCGTTGACGGTTGTGCGTGAGAGAGGTCTCGAAGCGCTCAGTGCAAGGTCGATTGCTGAAAGGCTTGGTTGCTCCACGCGTCCGATATACAGCGTATATGATGATATGGAGAAACTAAAGGCGGATTTATTCAATTATGCCAATCAGTTTTTTGGTAGATACCTTGCGGATTTTTCCGCGAAAGAAAACCGCACGGATAGCGGGTTTATGAAGTTCGGGCTTGCTTATATAGCCTTTGCAAGGGCTGAAACGAACCTATTCAAAATGCTCTTTCTTTCAAGAAATATTGATTCCGAAAGTATTTCAGACCTTGTAAGCCCTACCGCTCACGCCTTTATCTTGGATACGATTCCGCGCGGTTCCGGCGAGGCGGAAGATAAAAGTGAGATTCAGCAGCACTTTTTAGATATATGGTTATACACACATGGATTGGCTACGATGGCAGCATTTGGCGGAATCGACTTGCCGGAAAATGAAATTATGCCGATGCTGACACGGGTATCAAAAGCATTTTTCGCAAGGTCAAAATAACCATAAATAAATTTGGAGGTAATTTTAGTGCAAACCAAAACCCGTAAGCACCCCGTAATCCTGTCGATCCTACTGGCATTGATACCGGTTGTATTCATGTCAGCAGCGGGAACAGCCATCGCAATCACGGAAGCGAGCGATGAAAATTCCTTGATTTTTCAAGGGATTGCCGCTGGTCTTTCTGCTCTAGTGGGATTGCTGCTTGTGAAAGCGTTGAAACACCCATACAGCGAGGTTGGTTTTTCGCCGCTCCGCAGAGGAAGTTTCAAAACCGTACTATTCTGTATTCCGTTCATCGCGATTGAAATGGCATCGATTGTGCTAATGCCAACCAACATCTTGAATGGCACTCGACTCGCCATCATCATTGTATTCACTCTGCTTGTGGGCTTGAATGAGGAGCTATTTTTCCGCGGCTTAATGCTTCGTGTGCTGCAGCAAATCGGAGTCAAAAAAGCGATTATAATATCATCGGTAATTTTCGGCGCTGGTCATGCAGCGACTGCGCTTAGCGGAGTTTCTCCGCAGTACGTCGTTCTGCAAATTGTTTTTGCGTTTCTCTTCGGATTTGTCGCGGCGGAGTTTGCGATGATAACCAAAAGCATTCTGCCGATGATTGCTTGGCATTTTGTCCACGACTTAATTGGATTTATTGTCGGCGGCGTCGGCGAAGTAGTTGAAGGCAAGGATTTTATAATTCTTATCGTTCAAACTATAATCCTACTTGCGACGGCGATTTTGTACTGGCGTAAGAGTACAGCGCAAGCGGAGGTTTAGCTGTCGGTCGATAGTGGTGAGGTTATCGAACTTTGGGTGACTATATTGTTGGCATTGTAAGTTTTTGTTTGCGCAATGTGTTAATCTATATGCGCCAACGCTTCGCTAGGCGCATGTACCGCTATCTGTCAACATACGCCCGCCGAAGTTGTTTGAATGTGCAAGTTGTCAATTTTCTTGCGGGCTTACGGGTTGGAACGGTGGAACGTATGATTTGGGGTTTCACCCCAACGCCCCACCAGGGGCTCCGCGCCCCTGGACCCTCGCCAGGGCATTGCCCTGGACCCTCCTTTATCCGTGAATAAATATACTGTTTCCTCAAAAATATACCGTTTCCCTATAACTCCGCCAGCGCCTTAACCTCCGCCGCCGTAAGCTCCCGCCATTTCCCGCGTGCCAGATCCCCCAGTTCTATCGGCCCGAACTGTACCCGCCTCAAATGCGTTACCGGAAACCCCACTGCCTCACACATCCTGCGAATCTGTCGGTTCCGGCCCTCGTGTATCGTCATCAGCATTATGCTTTCCGCAGCCGTATGCCGTATCACCTTCACCTCGGCCGGCGCGGTCAATCCATCCGACAGTATAACACACTGCCTCAATTTCGCCAGCGCGTCCGGCGTAATATCCCCTATTACCCGCGTCAGGTACGCCTTATCCACCTCATGCCTGGGATGCAGCAGCCGCTCCGTCAGCGCGCCGTCATTCGTCAGCAGCAACAACCCTTCGCTGTCATAATCCAATCTCCCAATCGGGTACAGCCGAAGCGGGTAATGCCTAAAGTGATCCATCACCGTCGCCCGGCCTAACGGATCGCTGGTCGTCGTTATCTCGCCCATGGGTTTATGATAAAGTATCACCACCCGGACAGCCTCCGGCTCGACCTCGTGGTGGTCGACCATCACCACGTCGCCCGGCATCACGCGCGAACCCAATTCGTCAATGATCTCGCCGTTGACGCTCACGCGTCCCGCAGTCATCAGCGTCTCGCAATACCTTCTCGAGCCTATGCCGCACGACGCCAGATACTTTTGCAGCCGGACCCCTAACTCATTGCTCATTCACGGAACCTCATACTAATATCAAATAATGAATCTCACGCACGGAATCTCAAGTAAAAAATCTATAAAATGATAACGACGCTTCCCTAAGCGTGCTGGGCTTCCCCATCTGCTCCGGCAGTGCGGCCATCTTCAGCGTATCGACACCCCCGAACTTATACCCACACTTCATCAGGAATTGGCACGCGCCCGGGTTGTTATCCTGCGTCTCCGCGACCACGCCCGCCATCCCCTGCTGCCAAGCCCACCGCTCGGCGGCCTCCATCAGCGCCGCGCCAATCCCGCGCCGCCTCTGCGCCATCGTCACCCTGACATCGCAAACCCTGGCCAATCGGTATAAGTACTTCTCAACAACCACCTGGCCGACCAGCTGATCCGCGTTCCACGCGAAGTACGCCGCGCACTCGCTGCCTGCTAACAGCGACTTCGCATCCGGGCGCAGATATACTTCCAACGGCGGCGACTGCCATACCGACTTGCTCCCCGCCCGGAAGTCCAGCTCCAGACCGTTGCGCGTGAGCCGCACGATCACCGTATCCCCCGCCAGATGCTTATTTTCGACAGCGTCCAGCAGTGCGGTGTCGTTGCGCGTCATGCGCTTGATATCAGCCATTCCTCATCAACCTTATTCAGCACAACTTGCCTATATTCGATCATCCCAGCAGCAGCCACCGCCTCATTATCAGCCGCAGCGCGCCCAGCATCGTCCGCGCCTCCACCGTCTCCGCCGCGACGATCTGCCTCTCCGCCGCCAGCGTGCCGCCGCCGTACATCCGCACATAGCCCACTATATCCCCGGCCTTTATCGGCGCCTGAATCGACTCGGGCAGGTCGAGCTTCACATTAACAGCCTCATTCAGCGACAGCGGCGCGGTCAAATCCCCGCGCACCGCCAGCCTCACCGTACCGCCCATACCGCCGCGCACCGTCAGCGGCCGCACCGGATCGCCGTCCGCGAGCATCGTCGTCATCCTATACTGGTCGAAGCTCTGATCCATCAGCCGTTCAGCCTCGTCGAACCAATCCGAACAGTTCAGCACGACGCCGACGATCTCCATGCCGTTCCGGTTCGCGCCGAATACCAGGCATCGGCCCGCTGCGTTCGTGAACCCCGTCTTAATCCCCGTCGCTCCGGCGTACCCCGACAGCAGTCGATTCTTATTATTCAGTATCCTATCATAATCATGATCCATCCATGGTATTGTCGCGCGTTGTGTGCTAACAATCTCTCTGAATGCTGGCAGCCGCATCGCCATCCGCGCTATCCGTGCAAAGTCGTACGCCGTCGTATAATGATCGTCTATCGGCAGTCCATTCGGGCTGTTGAAGTGGGTGTTGAATGCGCCGATCTCCGCCGCCCGCAGGTTCATCAGCTCCAGGAATCCCTCCACCGAGCCGCCTATGTGCTCGGCAATCGCCACCGCAGCGTCGTTGCCCGAGGCCAGCATCAATCCCAGCAGCATATCATGCATAGTCAGCTGCTCGCCAATCTGCAGGTAAATCGATGTGCCGGGTACGCCATACGCGTTCCTGGATGCCGTCACGATGTCGGACATATCCGTCCGTTCCAGGGCCAGCAGTGCGGTCATCACCTTGGTCGTGGAGGCCATGGGCATCTTCTCATCGGCGTTCCAGCTGAATAGCACCCTGCCCGTGCTAACCTCCAGCACGCATGCGGCCTTTGCAGAGCTTAGCTTGGCAGTAACCTCCACCTCTTCAGCCAACGCTCCGATCCCATTATACAGTAAAAATATGCAAACGAAAAGAGCCGCCGCTATAATCCGCGCACGGCGTATACATATTGTCGAAATACCCATTTCTGATTCCCGCATGTGCCGCCTCCTATACCGCGATAATCGACAATCGCATTATATGCGGACGGCCTGGATTCCATGTACCACACCGTTATGCGGGAATCAAAACTTATCAAACAGACAACCTTATTAACTATAAAATATTATGCACCTGATACTTCTTGGGCGTCATGCCCGTCCACTTGCGGAACTGGTGCGTGAACGAGAATACATCCGAATACGACAGATGATCCGCTATATCCACGATCAATTCCCCTGCGGCCAGCTCCTGCTTGGCGCGTTCCAACCGCTGTTCGATGCGCCAATTGCCCGGCGTTTGCCCGATCACCGCTATGAAACGCTTGCGGAATGTGGTGTACGCCATGCCGCAGCGCGCGGCAATCTCCGGCAGCGTAACGCTGATCGGCTCCGTCATAATCAGCCGCGCGGCCCGCAATATCTGATCCTCCTCTTCAACATCCTCGTGCCAACCATACAGTGCGCAGATCAGCGACCAGAGCGCGCCCATGTACGACAGCGGCCGCGTCGCGTCCATCTGATCCACCATTTGGATGAACGCGACGAATTTGTCGAATAACGTCTGATCGAACGCCTTCTCCGTCACTGGACACACCGTGTTCAGCTCCGGCGTCAATGAAAACAGGATCGGCATCAGCGTCGGATCGAGGCTGATGAAGCACCGCCGCTGGCACTCGTGCGCGTTCAGCGTCAGTGTATCAGGATGATCCGGCCGCCGCAGCAGCAGCGAACCCTCCGTCAGCGGGCAGCTCACCTCGCCTTCATCCGTCGTCGCCTTGTACCGCCCCGTGCCCGACAGCAGCCACATCAGCGAGAGCGTGGGCCTGCCCGTGTCCGTCCGCCGAACCACCGCGCGGCCGCTCACTATCCCGCAGGATAAATCCATACCCATCGTCGCCGCGTACATCGGCGCCGTTTTGTCGAATTGTTTCACCCAATCTTCCGGGAAGATACCCATCGGCTCATCCATCCTCATAACCAATATCCCAGTTAATGCTTTATAGTATAGACAACTCCTCACACATAGCGCAACCGGAAAACCATATTTTGTCAACGGAAAATTGTTAAAAATTTGAGTAGCCTCTCATTCCTCACAGCCCCTGTGGACAACATCATCTGTGGATAATGTGGATAACCCTGTTCACAATTAATATATTCAACGCCTCCAGCCTGTGGATAACTCGCTAATTGAAAGTATGAAGGAGAAATAACGATGGCGTCGAATATAAACATTATAATTTCGTGATACGATATGGAGCGCAACATGCCCAAAACCTGCTATGTCATCGGCGCTGCTGATCTGATTCCAGCGGCTTACCCCCTCCCAGCGCCTGAAAGCCTTATCTTAGCCGCGGATGGCGGTTGGCTACACCTCAAAAGGTTAGGTTGGCATGCGCAGTATATAATTGGGGACTTTGACTCGTCGCCGCAGCCTTCGACAGAATATTCTCCTAACGTCGTCGTCCTCCCTCGTGAGAAGGATGACACAGACACCGCAGCCGCCATAAAGCTAGGCCGAAAACTTGGCGCAACAGAGTTTCGGCTGCTGGGCTGTTCTGGTGGCCGGATTGATCATACGCTAGCAAATATCCAGTTGCTGGCCGCTCTCGCGCGAGTAGGGAGCGCAGGTTATCTGATGGATGATACCACTGCGATCACCGTTCTTTATAACGGCATGCTCACGATACCTCCGGTGGATGGTACTGTGTCAATATTCGCACACTCGGCTCGAGCCACCGGGGTTACGCTAACGAACCTGCGATATCCTCTCACAAACGCCACGTTAACATACACGAGGCCGCTGGGCATATCCAATGAAATGCTAGGCTTGCCTGCGTCCATTTCTGTCAGCCGGGGCAGCCTGGTTGTCGTATTCCCTGTTCAAGCAATCGATCATGTAATTCGACACATGAATACAAAGAAATGAAGTAACGTCAACCCTGTACCTGTCCGCCCGTCCGCCGCGCTTGAAATATTCAACAATATATGCTATCATACACGCGTATACCTTGTCGAATAGCGGAGGTTGCGTATGAAGATTGCCAACGGCCTCGTCTATCAGGACGGCGCTTACTTTTTGGATGCGGATCTGCTGATCAAGGATGGCGCGATCGCAGCGATCGGCCCGCGCTTGGCGGCCGATGAGACGTATGACGCGACGGGCTGTTATGTGCTGCCGGGGTTCATCGACATCCACATCCACGGCTTCGGCGGGCGTGACACGATGGACGGCGAGGACGCCGTGCGAAAGATGTCGCGCGAATTGGTCAAACACGGCACGACATCCTTCGTTCCCACGACCATGACCGCGCCGTTGGATCGCACTCGCGCCGCCGTCCGCAGCATCGCGCAGGTGATGGAAAGTCCGGAGCCAAACGGTTCGGCCGTACTGGGATGCCACATGGAAGGGCCGTTCTTTTGTGCGAAACGCAAGGGCGCTCAGCCCGAATCCGCGCTGTGCAATCCATCCGTCGCCGACTTCGAGGCGATGACCGGAACCGATGCCGCCGTGATCAAACGCCTGGCGCTGGCTCCGGAACTGCCGGGCGCGGCTGAATTAATCCGAAACCTGGTCGGACGCGGCGTTCAGGTATCGTTAGGCCACACCGACGCGACGTATGCCCAGATGATGCTGGGCGTCGCAGCGGGGGCAACCACCGTCACGCATATATATAACGGCATGTCGCCGCTCACCCACCGCGAACCGGGCGCAGTCGGCGCCGCGCTGACGATCCGCCAGTTGGCACCGGAATTCATAGCGGATCTCATCCACCTGCACCCGGCCGCTCTCCGGCTGGTATATGACGCAAAGGGTTCCGACGGCTGCGTGGCCATCACCGACAGCATGGAGGCCGGGGGTATGCCCGAAGGCGAGTATTCGCTGGGCGGGCAGAATGTGTTTGTGAAAGACGGCGCGGCACGTCTGGCCGACGGCACTCTAGCCGGAAGCGTGCTGACCATGCTGCGCTCCTTGCAGAATATGGTAACGGTTGTCGGCATCCCCATCGCCGACGCCATACCGATGTATACATCCACACCCGCGTCGATAATCGGCGAGGCCCGGCGCGGCCGCTTGGCCGATGGCATGATCGCCGACGTCGTCGTGATGGATCATTCATTCCAGGTTCGCGCCGTATGGGTCGGCGGGAAGCGCTGCGTATGAATCCGTCGATGTATCTGTCGCCGTTGGCGCGGACGCTGACGCCGTACGTCGCGGGTGAACAGCCCCAGGGCGGCGGTTGGATTAAGCTGAACACAAATGAATCCCCGTTACCGCCCTCGCCCAAGGTGATGCAGGCCATTCGCGATGAGATGGGCGCAGACGGCGCGGCGCTGCGGCTGTATCCCGACCCGGATGCCGACGCCTTGCGCGCGTCGATTGCCAGACGCCACGGTGTGCAACCGGAAAACGTGTTCGTCTCAAACGGTTCGGATGAAGCGCTGGCGTTTACGTTTGCGGCGTTTTTCGCGGGAGTGGACTGCGTTTCGCCCGCCGTAGGGTATTCGTTTTATCCAACGTACGCCAAATTATTCGGCGCGCCGCTGCGATTGATACCAATGGGCGGGAACATGTCGGTCGATGTTGACGCGCTGCTGAACGCGGATGCGCCGATCATCCTTGCCAACCCAAACGCGCCGACAACCCTCGCGTTATCCCGCGAAACGATCCTTACTATCCGCGAGAGGCTTGACAAACGCGGTCAACTACTGGTTGTCGACGAAGCCTATGCGCCATTCGCTGAAGAATGCGCCGTCGCGAACGATTGCGCAAGTTTCGACAACCTGCTGGTGATTCGCACATTCTCAAAGGCCCACGCGCTGGCCGGGATGCGCGTCGGTTACGCCGTCGGACACGCAAGCCTCATCGATGGACTGAGACGCGCGCGCGATAGCTTCAACTCGTATCCGGTGGATCGGTTGGCGCAAGCGGCCGCGCTCGCCGCCGTCGAGGATGCCGAAACGCTATTATACACCGTCGGCACCGTCAACATGGTGAAGTCAACCGCGCGCAAGTCGTTGCTGGCGCTGGGGTTTGAGTGCGTTCCATCGCGGACAAACTTCCTGTTTACGCGTCATCCTGCTATCAGCGGCAAGGTTTTATTTGATGAACTGAAGGCGCGGCGCATACTCGTCCGTCGATTCGACAAACCAAGCATAGCTGATTATCTTCGCATAACCGTCGGCACGCCGGATGAAATGGCAACACTGGCATCCAATCTGGAACAGATCGTCGCCAAAGCGTTACAGCGATGAGTAAATCCAGAACAGGCTTGTCGACACCTCCGCCGCCGCTGCCGGATACTACGCGGGCGTTTCTGGCGTTGTTAGAGGCGGCCATTCACGCTCACGCGCCGCTGCCCTTGCCGGATGGTGTGGATTGGCGAGTTTTGTATCGACTGGCGTTGGAGCATCGCGTGGATGGATTGCTGCTGGCACCTGTGCTTCAGCTTCCGACACAGCCGCCACCGGATATGCTCATCGAATGGCAGCGGCGCGCGATGGCCACAACCATGCAGCAGCTGCAGATCGTCGATTCGCTCCATACGGCGTTGACGGCCTTCGAGGACGCTGGTATCCGCGCTGTCGTGCTCAAGGGTATCATCCTCAAGGCGTTATACCCCGAGCCGGACCTGCGCGTCATGTCAGATGCTGATCTATTGGTAGAAATTGCAACGTTCGACAGCGCGAAAGAGCTGCTGCTCAGCCAAGGATTCGAGGAGATAAAGGACGATTCGCACGAGGACACGTTCGTGTGCGCAAATCCCGACGGTTTGCGCGTCGAACTGCACAACCGTCTGTTTGATCGCAAACAACAGGGATTCCTGTCGCGGCTGGACGAAGGCGCGCTATTCCCCGTAACCATTGCCGTGCGCGCGGAGGCCTACGGCGGCGAATGCTTGGCCTTCCCGCCCAGCGAGCACGCGCTGTTCCAACTGGCGCACATGGCCAAGCATATGATCGTTACGGGTTTCGGACTGCGGCAGGTGTGCGACTTCTGCCTATTCGTCGAGGCGTATGATTCGACGATCAACTGGCTGTGGTTCATCCAGCAGTGTAAGGAGCTGGGCCTGACGGAGTTCCTGCGCGCGCTGCTCGCCCTTTGCCGGGACTATCTGGGGTTGAAATCGGGCATGTGGCAGGATGTGGTCGTCGGCAAGACGGACGCCGCCAACCCCGGCCGAATACTGCTGGATGATCTGTTGGATGCGGGCGTATTCGGCAAGAGTACGGCCGAACGCACGCGCAGCGCGGCGGTCATATACCGATCATTCGACAGCGAAAGCGGGAACGACAGCAAACTGCGGCGGTTAACGCGCGCCGTATTCATCCGGCGGGATGAGCTGCACCCGCCATACATGTACGCCAAGCGGCATGCCTTCCTGCTGCCGGCGGCGTGGGCGCATCGGCTGTTTAGGTACATATTCGTTGAACGCAGGCGCGGCGGCGAGATCGGCGCTGGACTGGGTATAGCCGACGAACGTCTTGCCTTGCTGAAACAGCTGGATATGTTAAAGTAATTATGTTAAATCAATTAGCTATTTAGTATCTTGCAGAGAGGAAATTGTTATGCCTTATAAGTTAAACTACCTACACCATCGCAGCGGATTCGTGACGCGCAAAGTCGGCGACGCGTACATGATCGTGCCGACCGGCCCGCGCATGAAGGAATACAAGGGCGTTATCACGGTCAACGAGACGGCGGCGTTCTTATTCGATCAGATCAAGGAACAGCGCAGCACGGACGAGCTAATGAACGCATTGCACGAGGAGTATCCGGATATCGATCCGCAGACGGCGTTCGACGCGATATCGGCGTTCGTGGATCAGTGCTCGTTTGCCAACCTGCTCGAATCCGAGACGGTGGATGAGCTGGATCTCACCCGCGATTACTTCATGTCCGATGCCGTCGTGGACGAACTGAAGGCCAAGTATGCCACCCCCGAAATGGAAAGGCTCGCCAAAGAACTGGAGGCCGAGGAAGCCGCTGTCGCCGCCAAAGCAGATGATCCCAACGAAGGCGCGACGCTGTTCCCGGAAACCGATACCGGAGCCGACCACGATGCCTGACGAAGCGTTAAACGCGCAGGAGCCGTTGACGCCCGGCCAGAACTGGGATAGGTTTTCGACGCTGCTGCGGGATTATTCCATAATTAACCATATCCCCTCGAAGGGGACGTTTGAGCTGACCGCGCGCTGCTCGCTCAAATGCAAGATGTGCCTAATGCGCCTTGATCCGGATCAACTGCCCGCGTATGGCCGGGAGCTGACCGCCGCCGAGTGGATTCGCCTGGGCGAGATGGCTTTCAACGCCGGGACGCTGGATCTGCTGCTCACGGGCGGCGAACCGATGCTGCATCCGGGCTTTGTCGAAATATACACGGCGCTTAGCGACATGGGGTTCCTGCTGCGCGTATTCACGAATGCGACGCTGGTTACGGACGAGATTGCCGCGCTGTTTGAGGAACGCCCACCGCAGGACGTCGAGGTGTCGATATACGGCGCGTCGAGCGAAACCTACGGGCGCATTGCGCAATGGCCGGATGGATTCAACCGCATGGCCGCCGGAGTGGAGAGGCTTCGGGCTGTCGTGCCGTCCATGCGCATGAAAACCACCATCATCCGCGATAACGCCGGGGATTTCGAGGCGATGCGGGAGTTCGCGCATTCCCGTAATCTGCCGCTGTCCACGGTGTCGCTACCCATGCCCGCCATACGCGGCGCGCGCGCCGACGTGCGCTCCTGCCGCCTGAATCTGCAGGAGCTGCTGGACTTCCACCACTCGCACCACTTCGACGTGATGAACGACGGGTGCACACCGCCGCCGCTGAACGACAGGATGCCGCTGTACTGCGAGGCTGGGATCGCATCATACGCCATACTCTGGCATGGCGCGATGGTAGCGTGCATGACGGATAACGATCCCAACTGCGCCAAGGGGTATCCGCTGGAGGAGGGCTTCGACGCCGCGTGGAATAGGCTGGTGGAATTCCGCAAGGGCAAGACGCTCCCCGAGGCATGCAAGACGTGCCCGTGTTACGCCGCGTGCAGCACGTGCGCGATCCATCATCAAGCCGAGACGGGTTCATATGATAAGCGTACGCGGTACGCGTGCGACTTCTACCATATTCGGCAGGGGCTTCCGCTGGAAGAATAATGGAACTTAATCTTTCATACTGCGTCCAAAATATGGTAACTAAAGTATGAAAGGGGTAAGACAAATGTTGAAGAGGATCGTATGTCTGGCACTGGTTGCTATGGCGTTGTTCACGCTCAGCTCGCAGCAAATCGTACTCAAGACCTCAGCGGTATCCCCGCAGGTTCAGACCATAGCGGCACAGCTGGGTTTGACGGACGGGGCTGCTTTAGCTGGGTGCTTGCACCCTGATTATTACTACAGATATGGGATAACTAATACCCGGTGGAGGCGGGGATCTGTTGTTCCCTTTACAAATGGCATTCAGTATTTCTGGTACTATGAGGTATTGTGGCAGGAGTATTGTGGTAAATGTAAAAAGGTGTTTCGCCAACGGACAGAAGTACAGAAGGCAACAGTAGGACCAATAAACGCGCACTAAAAATATTATTGTTTAGGCTCTAAACCAAGGGGCTGGCGCACTGCCAGCCCCTTGTTGTGTTGTTATAGATTAATCGCCCGCCTGCGCCAGCCGCTTGTAATTCGTACGGCGTTCGACGGCATCCGCCTCGGCTTGCTTGAACAGCGTCTCCGCGGTATCGGGGAACATCTTAAGCAGGGTTTGATAGCGGATCTCGCTCTTGATGAAGTCCTGGTAGCTGGCCGTGGGATCCTTGCTGTCCAAAGACATGGGGTTTTTGCCCTCGTCAGCCAACGTCGGGTTGTAGCGGTACAGCGGCCAGTAACCCGCTTCGACGGCGCGCTTGCCTTCGGATTGGGTCTTGGACATATCGATGCCATGGTTGATGCACGGCGCGTAGGCGATGATCAGCGACGGGCCGGGATACGCCTCGGCCTCCGTGACCGCCTTGAGCAGCTGCGCCGGGTTCGCGCCCATACTCACCGAGGCGACGTACACGTACCCATAGCTCATCGCCATCAGGCCGAGATCCTTCTTCTTGGTGCGCTTGCCCGCCGCGGCAAACTTCGCGACCGATCCGGTCGGCGTGGACTTGGAAGCCTGGCCGCCTGTGTTGGAATACACTTCCGTATCCAGCACCAGCACGTTGACATCCTCGCCCTGCGCCAGCACGTGATCCAGCCCGCCGTAGCCGATGTCGTACGCCCAGCCGTCGCCGCCGATGATCCATACGGATTTCTTGACCAGCAGATCCTTGTCGGCGAGGATTTCCTTCTCGAATGGATCGGCGTCACAGCCGCAGTCGGCGCACTGTTCCAGCGTGCTGACCAATTCAGCAGCCGCCTTCTTGGAACCTTCGGCATCGTCCTTGGCAGCAAGCCACGCGTCGCATACCGCAACACCCTCCGGCCATCCGCTGAACGCCGGGTTAACCTTCAGCGCCTCAATCTTATCGGCGAGTTTCGCACGGCGCTGGGTCAGCGCGAGGTTCATGCCGAATCCGAATTCCGCGTTATCCTCGAACAGGCTGTTCGCCCACGCGGGGCCTTGGCCTTTTTCGTTAACCGTATAAGGGCACGTCGGCGCTGATCCGCCATAAATCGACGAACAGCCCGTGGCGTTCGCGATCAGCATCCTGTCGCCGTACAGCTGCGTAACCAGCTTCACATACGGCGTCTCGCCGCAGCCCGCGCACGCGCCGGAGAATTCAAACAGCGGCTGCAGGAACTGGCTGCCCTTGACGGTCGCCTTGTTGACCTCGATGGCCGGGCGCGGCAGCTTGACCGCCTTATCCCATAGCGGCTGCTGGCTCATCTGCGAATCCAGCGGCTTCATGACCAGCGCCTTCTGCTTGGCCGGGCACACCTCGGCGCAGTTGGAGCAGCCCGTGCAATCCAGCGGGCTTACCTGGATGCGGAACTGCAGATCGGTATATTCCTTGCCGATAGCTTTCTTAGTCTCGAATCCAGCGGGCATATCCTTTAATTCGTCCTGCTTTGCATAAACGGGACGGATGCATGCGTGCGGACACACCAGCGAACACTGCGCACACTGGATACAGTTGGCCGGAATCCACTCGGGCACATTGACCGCAATACCGCGCTTCTCATACTGGGTCGTCGAGGTCGGGACGATGCCCGCCGGGTCGAACTTCGACACGGGCAGCGAGTCGCCTTCCTGCGCTAGTATGGGTTGGATCACGTCGTCGAAGTACGGCGTCGCCTCAATCTTGACAGGCTGCGCGCCGGTCTCGGCATTGGCCCAGGACGCGGGGATGGCCACTTCCTTCAGACCGCTGATGGCGATGTCGATGGCCGCGTTATTCATCGCGACAATCTTGTCGCCCTTCTTGCCGTAGGACTTCTTGACGGCGTCCTTCATATATTTATCGGCCTGCTCGTATGGGATCACGCTGGCCAGTTTGAAGAACGCGGCCTGCATCGTGGTGTTGATGCGTCCGCCCATGCCGACCTCGGCGGCCAACTTGATGGCGTCGATGGTGTAGAGCTTCGCCTTCTTCGCGGCGAGGAGCTTCTTCATCTTGGCGGGCAGCTGCGCGTCCAACTCTTCAGCGGACCAGGGGCAGTTGAGCAGGAACGTGCCGCCTTCCTTCAAACTGGTTACCATATCATAACGTGTAACGTACGACGGCTGGTGACACGCAATGAAGTCTGCCGCGTCGATGAGGTATGTCGATTGGATGGGCTTCTTGCCGAAACGCAGGTGGCTGACTGTAATACCGCCCGACTTCTTCGAGTCGTAGGCGAAGTAGCCCTGCGCGTACAATTCGGTGTGGTCGCCGATTATCTTGATGGAATTCTTATTCGCGCCTACCGTGCCATCCGAGCCCAGGCCGTAGAACTTGCACGCGATCGTGCCTTCGGGCGCGGCGTTGACCAGCGGGCCGATGGGCAGCGAGGTCTCAGTCACGTCGTCGTTGATGCCTACGGTGAAGTGGTTCTTGGGCGTGGCGGACGAAAGGTTGTCGAACACCGCCTTGGCGAATGTGGGTGTGAATTCCTTTGAACCCAAACCGTAGCGGCCGCCGACGACGGCGATATCCTTCTTGCCATATTCAAGCAGCGCGGTGCACACGTCCGTGTACAGCGGCTCGCCGAGCGAACCGGGTTCCTTGGTGCGGTCGAGCACGACGAGCTTCTTGCAAGTCGCCGGGATCGCATCCAGCAGGTGGTTCGGCGAGAACGGGCGGTACAGGCGGACTTTTATCAGCCCGACCTTCTGACCCTGCGCGTTGAGCAGGTTGACGGTCTCCTCCAACGCTTCAGCGCCGGAACCCATGGCTATAACCACGCGATCCGCGTCCGGCGCGCCGACGTAGTCGAACAGCTTATACTTGCGGCCCGTCAGATTCCCGACCTGCTCGAGCGCCTTCTCCACGATCGCGGGCACGGCCAGGTAGTAACGGTTCGCAGCTTCCCTGCCTTGGAAGTAGATGTCCGGATTCTGCGCGGTACCCTGCTGATGCGGATGATCCGGGTTCATAGAGCGCGCGCGGAATTTCTTGACTTCCTCCTCGGGCAGGAGCGTGCGCATCTCTTCATAATCGATGCCGTCGATCTTCTGCACCTCGTGGCTCGTGCGGAATCCATCAAAGAAGTGCAGGAACGGCACGGACGACTTCAACGTGGATATATGCGAGACCAGGGCCATATCCATCGCTTCCTGGACGGACCCGGAGGCCAGCATCGCGAACCCGGTCTGGCGGCAGGCCATCACGTCGCTATGATCGCCGAATATCGACAGCGCATGCGCGGCCAACGCGCGGGCGCTCACGTGGAACACGCTGGGCAGCAATTCGCCGGAGATCTTGTACATGTTGGGGATCATGAGCAGCAGGCCCTGGGACGCGGTGAACGTGGTGGTCAGAGCGCCCGCGGCGAGCGAACCGTGCAAGGCTCCGGCGGCTCCGGCTTCGGACTGCATCTCGGCCACACGGACCGTTTGGCCGAACAGATTCTTGCGATCCGCAGCGGCCCATTCATCGGCGGATTCCGCCATTGGTGAGGAAGGTGTGATCGGATAAATAGCCGCCACATCGCTGAACGCATACGCGACGTGGCTGACGGCGGTATTCCCGTCGACGGTCATTTTTGTGGCCATGAGATCCTCCTTTTGAAGCATGGAAATAACAGGGTTTGTACCCCTGGAACAGTATAGGATTATTGGCGGGATATGTCAAGCAGTGTGGAAGCAACGCCGCCCTCTATCCGTTATTATATAGTGTAATAACGCGGAGGCGGTGTGCTGTGTCGGTTTCTAAGGTAAGAAGAATATTTACGCTAACTATCATGTTAGCGATTATAATTATTATAGGTGCGGCACGCGCCGCCACTACCTTCGGTCTGCCCCACGAATTGATGGACGACGAATACCTGCGCCTGGTCAATACGGATTTCCTGATCGATGAATCCGAGCGGCTGACAGACCTCATCAAGCTGACCGTCCGCACCAAGAACGACACCGAGATGCGACTGCGGCGTGTCGCCGCCAACGCATTGAAGGACTTAGTCGCTGCGGCTGAAGCGGATGGCGTTCGGCTGTACGTCACATCGGCATACCGCGAGTACGCACAACAGCGGGCGTTATATTATAATAACCTTAAAGACGTTGGGTTTGACGATCATTCGACCCAACTGCCCGGCGCTTCAGAACACCAGACGGGCTTGGCGGCGGATGTTATCAGCCGTGAGTGGCTGGGTTACACCCTAACGCCTGACTTCGCCACAACGCCCGAGGCTCAATGGCTGGAAGCTCACTGCGCCGACTATGGCTTCATCATCCGCTACCCCAGAGCTAAGGAGGCCGTCACTGGCATCATATACGAACCGTGGCACATCCGGTACGTGGGCACCATGGCAGCCCACTACCTGATGGATAACGGGCTGACGCTGGAGGAATTATGGTTTCAATGGTATCTGTATCTGGAGGATCACGGGTTGTGAAGGTTATGAAGATTATGAAGTTTATAACGATTCTGTTAATTGTCGCCATGCTGGTGTGCGGTTGTGCTTCAGCTGATATCATCGCGGCATCCTGGGAAGTTAACGATGCAACGGAACCGTTTTGGTCATTCCCGCTGTCCCAGGAGATAATGGCCGACCCGGATGGCTTCCTGGTGCTGGCGAATACCGAGCATCTGCTGTCCAGCACGTTCAAGCCGGACGACCTGGTAAATATTGCCGTTCGCAAGACCAGTTCGACGGCTATTCAGATGCGGCGGCCCGTTTCCCAGGCGTTAAGCGCGATGTTCGAAGCGGCGCTGGCCGACGGGCTGAAGCTGTACGCCGCCAGCGGCTTCCGATCCTACCAAACCCAGAAAACCCAATATGCCATGAGGCTGGAACGCGTTGGCTACGACGATAATATGGTGCAGAAGCCCGGAGCATCCGACCATCAGACTGGCCTGGGCATCGACGTGGTCAACTACTCGATGATCGGTCAGCGATTCAGCCAGAGTTTTATCAACACCAAGGAAGGCCAATGGCTGGCCGACCATTGTTACGAGTATGGATTCATCATCAGGTACCTAAAGGGTAAGAAGGATGTCACGGGCATCAACTACGAGCCGTGGCACCTGCGCTACGTCGGTGAGGAAGCTGCGCGCTACATCAATGACAACAGCCTTACCCTTGAGGAATTCTGGGATGAATGGGAAGCGTACCAATCCGGCGAATGGATTGGCACGCATAACGATGATGACACCGATATAATCATCGACGATGGCGCACTAATAATTGAGAACTAGATCCTATTAGGATCGCCCTTCCTCAACGCCCTTGCGCCCTGATCTGCGCCCGGAGTATCTTACCGCTGACCGTCTTGGGCAGCTCGTCTATGAACTCTATAACGCGCGGATACTTATACGGTGCGGTCACACGCTTGACATGATTCTGCAAATCCTTCTTTAGCGCGTCCGACGCGACGTAGCCTTTAGTCAGCACGACTGTCGCCTTGACCGCCTGACCTCGATCCGCGTCCGGCACCGCTGTCACCGCGCACTCCAGCACCGCCGGATGCTCCAACAGCGCGCTCTCCACCTCGAACGGCCCTATCCGATAGCCGGAGGACTTGATGACATCGTCCGCGCGGCCTATGAACCAGTAATACCCGTCCTCATCCCGCCAGGCCATATCCCCCGTATGATACATCCCGCCCGCAAACGCCTCGGCCGTCCGCGCCGGATCCCTGTAATAGCACGACAGCAGTCCCGGCGGATGCCCTCTATCCAGCCGGATTACGATCTCGCCTTCCTCGCCGACCTCCGCCGACTCGCCATTCTCATTGATCAGATCGATATCGTACTGCGGCGACGGGAATCCTGTCGAACCTGGACGCGGGTTCATCCACTTCGTATTCATCAATAACGGCGTCGTCTCGCTCTGGCCGAATCCCTCCATCAGCCGCACGCCCGTACCCTTCAGGAACTGGTTGTACACCTCCGGGTTGAGGGGTTCCCCGGCCACGTTCGCCCAGCGCAGAGCCGACAGATCCCACGCCGCCAAGTCCTCCTTGATCAAGAACCGCAGCACGGTCGGCGGCGCGCAGAAGTGCGTCACGTGATACTTTGCCAGCATATCCAACATATCATGCGGGTTAAATCTATCAAAATCGTACACGAACAGACACGCACCGCAAATCCATTCGCCGTAAATCTTGCCCCAGCCAGCCTTCGCCCAGCCCGTGTCGGCCACGGTCAGGTGCAGCGTCGTATCATCCGAGTTATGCCAGAACGCGGCGGTGGCCAGCTGCCCCAGCGGATATGAGAAATCATGCGCGGCCATCTTGGGGAAACCCGTCGTGCCGGATGTGAAATACATCAGCATGATGTCGCTGATAGCAGGAGGATCCAGCGGCGGCGTGAATTGGTCGGAAGCGTCCGCACACGCCTTTGTAAAGTTTACCCAACCCGGACGGTCGGCTAATATGCATAATGTGGATTCCAGCGTGGGACAGTTTGGCCGCGCCGCGTCGATCTCATCCATGATGGCATCCTCGTTGACGGAGAGGATGGCTTTAACGCCGGCCGCGCCGCAGCGATACGCGATATCCTTGCGCGAGAGCAGATGCGTCGCTGGTATAATAATGCAGCCCAGTTTGCATAACGCGACGGCCGTTATCCAGAATTCATACCGACGTTTCAATGTCAGCAGAACCGGGTCGCCCTTGCTCAGCCCCAAAGAGCGGAACACATTCGCCGCGCGGTTGGATTCCCGCGAGATATCCCCGAATGAGAATCGGCGCTCCTCGCCCTGGGGGTTCGTCCACAGCAGCGCGGGCTTATCCGGCTCGATCCGCGCGTACTCGTCCACAATATCAAACCCGAAGTTGAACCGTTCAGGGATGGTGAGTTTGAAGCCCTGCTCGAATTCCTCTTGGGTACTAAAATCCAACCGTGTATAACGATCCGCAAGCATCGATAACGCCCCTTATACTATAGCGTATTCACGCATGATAATTATTATTAACTACGGGATAACGACAGCCAGCATCGTAACATCCTCACTGCCGACGGCCTCCAGCGCATGCGGGTGATTCGAGTCGTAATACACCGAATCCCCTGGCCTTAGCATGACGACCTTGTCGTCGATGTATACACGCAGAACCCCAGAAAGCACATAGTCAAATTCATGGCCTTCATGCGCACTAGGCACATGGCCGGGGTTCACGCCAGCGGGCACAACAACATGTAACGGCTCAACCTTCCTATGGATGAAGTTGAACGCCAGGTTGCGGTAATGATAATGCGCGCGGCGCTCGACCTCGACGCCTTTCCCGGCGCGTGTCACGCAGTAAACGCTAAGCCTTGGCGTCTCGCCCGTGATCATCTCGGTCATATCCACATGGAACCGTTCCGCCAGCCTCAACAGGAAGCTGATGGGTATATCGACCGCGCCGGATTCGAACGTGGCGTACTCGTCCAGCGAAACCTCGCATTCGGCGGCCATTTCATCCTGTGTATAATCGCAGATCTCACGCAGCTCGCGGATTCGCCGCGCGATGTCGGAGACGCTGTTGGGTAGCGAGTTGAACATTATTGTCACCTCGGTTTTCGTGTCAATCGAAAAAGTATATCATAATTTCGGAATTGTGTCAAACTCTACCGCCTGCGGGAGTTTGGTTCGTCCTCTGCGGAGGGGCTTGCCCTCACTGCGGTGAGGGACTTGTTACTTTTCCCGTCCGTGGGAAAAGTAACCAAAAGGACGGCCAAAGAGGGATGGCACTGTGCCCTCCCTCTCTGGACTCTCCCTCCTCAATGTTGGCTCCGCTGGTTGGTCTATGACCAACGTTCAATTGAGTTACATGTACAGTTTTGCAAGATTTTCGCGGCTTCGCGGCGAGGTGCTTGCATTGGCGGAGTTTCACCGCAATATCGCCCGTACCCGCCACCAGCTTTTGATCATCTAATCAAGTACGTAAACAATATGATGCCAATCCACCCCACAAAACTGTGCTACTCTGGATGGCGTACGTTTGGCCTCAAGCAGAATGCCAAACATGGCTGGGGAGAGGTGTCCAGAGGAGAGGGGGCGCCATAGCGCCCCTCTCCTTTGGCCGTCCTTTTGGTTACTTTTCCCACGGACGGGAAAAGTAACAAG
>BNUH01000012.1 GCA_025997215.1 Clostridia bacterium | reverse complement strand
CATCGACGCTGTCAGTTCCTTGACCAAGGCGTGTACTCCGCCCAGATCCTTTACCCCGCGCTCCTCCATCAACTGGCGCAGCAGGCTCTTTTCTCCCTTTGCTTTCTTTGCCATTTTCTTCCCTCCCCTAACTCTAGTTTGGTTCTGTTATTGGAGGTTTACACATTCTGTGCGGCAGTCTCAACGGCAATACTATTCGTCAGGTATTCCTTGGCTCAGATGCTTTGCCGATGATGTCGACCGCTGGGTACGCAATATTTGAAAGGGTGTTTGATGATCAGAATCGGACTATACTGGAGTCATATTTCGATAGCGAAGATAAACCTGTTGAGCCGAATAACTATTTCCAACGAATAACCCAATATGACAACATAAACAACAGCAAACTGTTCACGTTCCGAGGAGCAGATGGGCATATAATAATGCAAGTAGGCAGTGATATCAGCACTCCTGGCGATTCGCTAACGCACACTACAGCATTGAATTTAGTAGAGTATGCTTCAGAAATCCCATCTGACGCGCAAGGTATCTACCCAAGATTCACATATGATTCAGAACTGCGTGTTATCTCATTTGAGTTTATGAGCCAATCAGGCGATCTGGTATTATGGACAAACGGGTATGCAAGAAAGACGATGGCTTATGACTATAACGATAATAGGATACGTGACTCCTTCTTCAATGGCCAAAATCAGCCTGTATTGATTCCGGCTGGATATGCTCAAGTAAGAAGGGAGTTTAATGATAATAACCTCCTTACAGAGGAACGATATTATGGCGTTGATGGATATTTGATAAGACTGCCTGAAGGATACGCTGGATTCAAGCAATTATATGATGATAAAAACAATGTAGTTGAGATAGATTACTTAAATGAGTCAGAACAAATTGCCCAATCGAATGCAGGATATGCAATAGTCCGACGTAAATATGATGAGAATTATTTATTAGTAGAAGAGTCTTACCATAATCCGGATGGCATGCCTACATACTGTGCCAAAGGTTACTCTATCATTAAACAAACCTATGATTTTCATAAGCGAGTTGACATGGAATCTTATTATGATATAAGTGGTGAACCTGCATTATGCATAGATGAATATGCGAGTATAAAGTATGAGTATAACGCGTCGGGAGACGTGTCAAGACAAGAATTCTACGGGCTAAATGGCCAGTTAATTGAGACAAGGCAAGGGTACGCTATATTAGTATCAAAGTATAACTTGGATCATCAGCTTACCCTGGAAATGCGGCTAGATGAAAAGGAACGTTTGGTAGATGGTATAGACAACTGGGCGAGGTCTGAGTATATTTATGACGATAGCGGGCAACTTATACAGGAGAACCGTTTTTCCGCTAACATATCTGTTGATAATACTACATGGAATGAAAATGAGATACTTGATCTGTTAGCTGATCAGGAGCTAAGATCGCCTACTGAAACAGTAAGGGTAACGGTAGCAAGTAATGATTTGAATATCAATACATCGCTGCCAACAGATTGGATTAATGTACTCCTGCTGGGAACAGATGATAGAGATGCGGTGCTTGAAGAAGGACGCTCCGACGCGACGATAATCGCTTCTCTACACCCAGAAACAGGTGAAACTAAGCTAACATCCATAGCGCGCGATACATTTGTGGAAATACCTGGTACATCCATCCGTGACAGGATCAATACAGCTCAGCATTATGGCGGGCCTAACCTTGCGATGAAGACTGTCAACACTGTTTTGGATATGAATATAACCAAGTATGTTAGGCTTAACATGAGCAGCCTAAAAAAGATTGTTGATCTTCTTGGTGGTGTGACAATAGATCTGGACAGTGGCGAAGGCGGGTATATTAGCATCAGATTGAAAGGAGTACACGGACCAACACACCTGAATGGTGATGAAGCCTTAGCTTTCTCACGCATTCGTTACCTCGATAACGATTTTGGACGCACGAATCGGCAAAGACGGTTGCTGATCGCCATGTTCGAAGAAGCAAAGAAAGATCTGACTCAACAGAAAATAATAGAACTCATACAAGCTATCTTGCCACATGTGACAACAAACTTGACACTGTCAGAAATAGTTACTATAGGGGTGAATATGCTGAACAGCGGTTTGAAAGGTATTGAGACACTGAGTTTGCCAATAGAAGGATCTTACAGATTAGCACAAGATGAAGGAAGATCGGTACTATACACCGTCTTTGCACCTAATGTGCAAGAGACGAAACGTTTTGTTTATGGTTACTAGCGTTGACCGAAGGATGTAATTGGAGTATAGTATTGGTATGAAGATAGCGCGACGCTTTACTGCCTTACTTTTTGTGATATCGTTTGTCGCCTTTTCAGCTTACGCATCATCTGAACTTCTCCTTGTTACAGACGGTGAAGGGGCGGAGGATGGTAGGTCTGATGCCACCATAATTGCTTCACTCAAAACATCAGCATACAAAAAGCGAGCTACTTCGCAACTTTTGACCGCAATATCATTGTAGGAGGAAAGAAGAATAGAGACGTTAGGATTGCCGATAGAAGGGTCGTACAAATTAACACAGGATAATGTACGGTCTGTCCTTTATACCGAATTCGAACCTAATATAAAAGAATTACGGCAGTTTATATATGGATATTAGGCGGATTGTAATTATAAGTCTCTTGGTGTTTATATGCTCATTCATCGTATATAATAGTCATCAACCCGCGACAATCTCCGATGGACAGAGTATTGACATTTCTAGTTGGTTTGCTCCTTACATTATCCCCGGTTTCAACACTCAAACACCCGCTGAACAGGAAGTTTCACTATTATGGCTCAATCACATAATTCGTGATATAGCGCATATGGTAGAGTACTTTCCAATAGGCTTGCTTGGTATGACGCTTAGTAAGGAGCGAAAATGGCGGTTAGTTATTGGGTTATGTGCAATCTTCGCAGCTTCAGATGAAATTCACCAATTCTTTATAAGAGGAAGAGGTGCACAGGTATCGGATTGGGCGGAAGATATGATCGGGGTTATTGCTGGGATGCTTGCGTATTATCTTCTGAGTATACCGAGAAAAAAAGCGAGAAGGTAACTAAGCAACAAGTATAACCGCATAGAACTTGTGTCTGTCATAATCCGCCTAATGATTTGTACTTTCTTCGGTGATGTATGGCCTTGTATACGATCCATATCGCAATAATATATTCTGCAAAAACCATCAGCGGGAGTTTGCTAAATGAAGCTATCAGTCAAGAATCGACGAATTTTTCTTATTACATTTTGTAGTTATTTTGCTATTCACCTATATGCGTTAACGCACCAATTTTACAACTGGGATAATGTTAATAGCTTATTTGGTGAATCAATGAAATGGAATATATCACTAGGACGCTGGGCAAAGGTTATATATTTATCGTTAACAGGTCAGTGGAGTTTGCCAGTACTTAGAGGATCGTTGAGTGCAGTTTATCTAGCTATTTCAGCTTGTGTGATATGTGAGATATTTGAGGTGAACAATCATTATATATATATATATATATCGATAATGCTTTCCGCATTTCCCGTAGTCGCTTCATGGAACATGTATATGTACATGGCAGATGTTATTAGTTTGTCTTTTCTTCTAGGAACAATAACAATCCGAATTATTATTAGTGCTAATAATATGAAAACATATGCGATAGCGATATTTGTTATCGTAATTGCATTTGGGCTTTATCAATCTGCAATTTCTGTGATATTGACATTATTGGTATTGTATTTACTCTATAAATGCATATATGAAAACAATGTTAAAATTATCTACACTTTGTTAGTAGCTGTTATCTGCATTATCACAGCATTTATATTGTATTATTTGATTGCTAGAGTTTCACAATATCTGTTTTCTGCTGTACTAACTACATATAATGGAGCAGATACACTTGGTTTAGTCCCACTTTCCCTAGTGCCGAGGCGTTTGGCTAATATATATGCCCATTTCATTCTGTTTATAATCGGTTCATTGCCATTTTCTTTGTTTGGCAAAAGTGTGGATGGTTATATAACTGCAATAAATCCATTAAACACAGCCGGAAACATTATTATTATAATTATGCTTTTCTATTCTGCTTTTTCTGAAAACAAAAAGGTACGCACACGATTAGCACAAGTTTTGATACTCGTACTCGGTATCCCGTTATCAGTCAATGCACTGCTTGTGCCAACCGGTTCTTTACATGATCTAATGCGAGGTTCTTATGTGCTACTTTACATTTTTGCAACAATAATAATAGGCAATAAAATTTTATCATCCAATAGCGGACAACCGATAAACGGGAATAATAGTTCAATGGAAAATATAAAGATGAAAATATTGAAAACAGTAGCTATACTATTAGCGGTAATGACATGCCTTCATTGGGTTATATCTGATCAAAAAGTATATGCAACAGCTGAAATTAACAAAACTAGAGCTGATAGTTACTTCACAAGATTAATAACGCAACTTGAGATCAACGGTGCTATAGATAATGAGCGTTCTATTGCCTTCATTGGTTATGCTCCTGAAATACATTATGATAAGATAAATTACAATATATCAGATTCATCAATAGATTATTCGGCAGTTCCCAAATGGGTTCTTCTGACAGGACTAAAAACAACAAACCATATTAATAATCCGTTTTTTAGAGATATTGTCTCCTATTTTTACGGTATTGATTTACCAAAGCTGACCGAAGAACAGAAAGTAAAACTAGTAAGGAAAACAGATGAACTGCTTGATCTTCCGATATACCCTGCCTATGGATCGATAAACATAATAGCTGTAGATGAGAATGAATATTTAACTGTAGTCAAACTATCTAATGAAGTTGACGTCGTAAGATGAGGGTTTACTGCACAAAGCGTAACCCAGATAAAAGTTAGAGAGTCGATTAGGAATATTGAAAGTTGAAGCTCAAACGCCTCACTTCGAATCTGGGATTTCTTCATTGACTGGTTGTATCGACTGATGTATACTGGATTTGTATACGCCGCCCAAATGACCCACCCCGAGCCGGAGCGATGACCCACTCGCAGCGGAGCAAATGCCCGTTTGCGGCGGAGGCATGCCCACCCATTGTGATCGGTGATACATCGGTCGAGTAAAGCGGAATATTATAGTTGAGGTCTTTGCTTCACGCGGGTAAAAGGCAGCGCGGTAGATCTAGCAGGACGGTGGATGGGGTTTTGTGGAACATGCAATACCAGTGGGTGCCATGCTCCATAGATGGTGACGGAAGAGTCGCGCTTTCTGGAAAACCAAAGCGTAAAACTCCCGCTCCGCAGAGCGGAACCCTCCCTCATCTTGTGTGTTTGCATCGTATTTAGTGCCACAATTATAACCAACTTGGGAGGTGGGCGTCGCCGCTACCAGTGGGCATTTACTCCGACGACAGTGGGTCATTCCTCCGGCTCAAACGGGCATTTGGGGCGACGTATTCACTGGATTTGAGGCGAGATTGAAAATGACAAGAAAATTAACTGTTATAATACTTATTATATTATCGATGGTAGCGTGTTCATGTTATGCTTCCGATGATGTTATTCCTGGCATATTTTTCACAATCGATTCATCAGACCTTAACCCATACCCAGATCTCCCAGATACTTGGCTAAATATTCTACTTCTCGGAACTGACGATAGAGACGCTGATCTAGAGGATGGCCGATCCGATGCTACCATAATCGCCTCGCTTAATACAATAACAGGCGAGATCAAGCTTGCCTCGATTGCCAGAGACACTTTCGTAGATATACCCGGAACCTATATTCAAGATCGAATAAATACCGCTCAACGCTATGGCGGTCCGAATCTAGCAATGAAAACGTTGAATACCGTTTTCGAGATGAATATAAAGAAATATGTAAGACTTAATATGAGCAGTCTTGAGAAAATCATTGATATCCTTGGCGGAGTTACAATAAACTTACAAGCAGGGGAAGGTGGGTACATAAGCACGAGACTAAGTGGCGTACGCGGAAAAACCAGGTTAAGCGGTGAAGAGGCCTTGGCCTATTCCAGAATTCGTTATCTGGATAATGACTTTGGGAGGACAGACCGCCATCGTACCTTGCTGATAGCAATGTATAATGAGGTCAAGAAAAATCCAACACCACAGAAAATGTTGGAATTGACTCAAGCAATCCTTCCTCACGTAACTACAAACCTTAATCTCATTGAGATTTTAAGTATAACAACGAGTATGATGGAAAGCGGACTAAAAGAGATAAAGACATTAAGTCTTCCGATTGATGGAAGTTATAAGTTTGCTTCGGATAAAGGGAGATCAGTTTTATACATAGAATTTGAACCAAATATAAAGGCGCTCCATAAGTTTATATATGGAAATTAACATACGGGCAAAAAAGAATATGGTGGTTGCTGTGTTTTTTTTAGATCATGGTTAGTCATCGCTAACGCTCTTGATCATTACTGTTTGTTTTGCTTTTCTAACTACTTGGCGAGGGGAGGTTTGGCAACCTGGAGACAAGACAACCACCAGTAGGTGTGGATGTTATCTCGCTCCCTGTCTTTCGTTCATTGTTTATTGTTTTCTCAGTTCATATCGCTATATCATAATAATCACTTTACACTTCCTAACTCCCTTCCGCTCAGTTCCTTCACTTCTCACACCTTACTCAACGCAGTAATAAAAGCTTCTCCGTAAAGACAGATGCCCATTCATGCGGTACGATCCGTTCCCCGAGTTCGTCAATATTACCGCCACCCTGGGCGACGACGGCAAGCTGTCGACGAAGTTGAGCTATCCCAATGGGAGAGGCGAGTTCGTCAATATGTGGATGGGGCTGTAGGGCTAGCTGCAATATTTGAGCAACACGCCAAATGCCCGTGTTTGTCATCAATGCCCATCCAGCGCATCAGCGCCGGAAAAAGCACAACCGATTGTAAGGTTGGCTGGCTGATTCAGACACACAAAATCGCCTTGATTCTACAGCACTTGTTACACTTCGACACTCGAAAAACCCTCAGCTGCTCAAACAGCCAGGGGTTTTGTCGATTCATACGGTTGGAGGTTATTTGGTGGTTAGTAAAATCTCCACCCTACCCTTGACAGACGCAGGTTGGTTGTGATAATCTCGCGGCGCCTGACGATTGAGCCGCCGCTGCCACTGCTGCCGCCACCGCCTTACCCACCCTTGGGTCGAACGGTTTGGGTATAATATTCGTGGGACTTAGTTCATCCGGCGGTATCAGTTCAGCCAGCGCGAAGGACGCAGCGCGTTTCATCTCCTCGTTGATTGTCCGCGCCCGAATATCCAGCGCGCCCCGGAATATCCCCGGAAACGCCAGTACGTTGTTGATCTGATTCGGATAGTCGCTTCGGCCCGTGCCAACGACCAGCGCGCCCGCTGCTTTGGCCAAGTCCGGCATGATCTCCGGCGTAGGATTCGCCATTGCGAATACGACCGCGCCAGGGTTCATGGATTCAACCATGGCCGTGGTAACGATGTTGGCGGCCGACACGCCGATGAATACATCCGCGCCAACCATAGCGTCCGCCAATACGCCGCGCTTGCGTGTGCGGTTGGATAGTGCGGCCAGTTCCGCCTGCGCCGAGGTCATATGAAGTTCCGCTTCCGTACCCTGCGCCAGAATGCCATGACGATCCACGAATATCAAGTCTGTAGCGCCTAAGCTGATCAGGTGCCGCGCAATGGCGCATCCGGCCGCGCCCATACCGTTTATCACGAACCGCGCGGATTCGACAGCCCTATTTGCAACCTTCAGCGCGTTGAGCGCCGCCGCGCCGACCACAACCGCCGTGCCGTGCTGATCGTCGTGGAATACTGGAATGTCCAGCAATTCCCGCAGTCGACGTTCCACCTCGAAGCACCGTGGCGCGGCAATATCCTCCAGGTTAATCCCACCAAACGTGTGGCTGATATTCCGTACAGTTTCAACAATCCCATCGACATCCTGTGTGCCAACCAATATCGGGAACGCGTCCACATCCGCAAACGCTTTGAACAGTACGCATTTGCCCTCCATCACTGGCAAACCCGCGTCCGCGCCGATGTTGCCCAATCCCAGCACGGCCGAGCCGTCCGTGACCACCGCAACCGTATTCCACCTGCGGGTCAGCGTGTACGACAACTCTGGATTGTCCTTTATCGCCAGACACGCTGCGGCAACACCTGGGGTATAAGCCAGCGAGAGCGCGTCGGCGTTGTCGACGGCCGCGCGCGGGGTTATTTCCAGCTTGCCGCGCCAGCGTGCGTGAGCCTCCAGTGAGCGGGCGGCTATGTCGACGGGTTTATTATCCATTATAATTAACTCCTCCCGTGTTGCGTGTTGATATACGTCTATGGTATCCTACGCACATATTAACACAGAAACAGGGTGAAATCCATGCGGATAATCCCCGCCGACCATATCGCCCAACTGACCGCGCGCCTGATACTCGACGCCGAATTCAACATCGGCCCGGACATCCGCGCCGCGCTGGAGGCTGCGCTAGAACGCGAGACCACTGAACCCGCCCGGCTTGCGCTCGCACAAATCCTGGAGAACCAGCAGATCGCCTCGTCCGAGCGCACGCCGATGTGCCAGGACACGGGTATGATCGTGGTTTTTGCCGAATTGGGACAGGACGTGCACATCGACGGAGGATTCGAGGAGGCTATCCAATCCGGTGCACGCGAGGCGTTTCGGGAAGGATACCTGCGCGCTTCCGTCGTGGACGATCCGTTATTCGACCGGATCAACACGCGGGACAACAGCCCGGCCGTCGTCCATACCCGCGTAGTCCCTGGCGACCAACTGCGGCTGCTGGTCATGCCCAAGGGTTTCGGCAGCGAGAATATGAGCGGCGTGCGGATGTTCGCGCCATCCGCGGGACGTGCGGGCGTCGCGGATTTCATCGTGGATACCGTCGTCCGCGCCGGATCGAATCCGTGCCCGCCAACCATAATCGGCGTGGGCATCGGCGGTACGATGGAGCAATGCTGCCTCATTGCCAAGCGTGCCACCGCGCGACGCGTCGGGTCCTCGCACCCGGCTCCGCGCTACGCTGCCCTTGAAGCCGAGTGCCTCGGCCGAATCAATGAGTCTGGCGTTGGTCCTGCGGGATTCGGCGGCCTGACGACCGCGCTGGCCGTCCACATAGAACACGCGCCGACGCATATCGCGGGCATGCCCGTCGCGGTTAATATCGTCTGCCACGCCTCACGACATGCCGAGGGGGTTTTATAATGGTTATAACTGACGTAACGCTGCCGCTGAATCCGGATGCTGCGCGTGAGTTGAAGCCCGGCGGCATTGTCCGCTTATCCGGCCCGGTCTACACCGCACGTGACGCCGCGCATAAGCGTTTGACGGAAAGCCTTCAGCGCGGCGAACCGCTGCCGTTCGACATCGTTCGGCAAACCATTTATTACGCAGGCCCGGCACCTGCGAAACCTGGGGCTATTATCGGACCTTGCGGGCCGACGACCAGTTCGCGCATGGACGCGTATACTGCAGCGCTGCTGGCGGCGGGTCTGCGCGGCATGATCGGCAAGGGTGAACGTTCCCCGGCCGTCCGCGCCGCGATGCGCGAGCATGGCGCCGTATACTTCGGCGTGGTTGGCGGCGCGGCTGCTCTTGTCGCCAGGCACGTCAGCTCCTGCGAGATCATCGCGTACGAGGATCTAGGAACCGAGGCGGTTCGGTGCCTGATCATCGACGACTTAATCGCTTTAGTTTTATAGAGTATAGCACAACAATCGATGGTTGTCAATATGGCAAACAATACCCATGACGGTAAAAATGAAAAATGCGACCGCTTTATGTGATTATACTGTTCTGTTACCGTGGAACCGTGAGCAGTAATGCACACGTACTGTCAGTTCCTCTATTTGTCGGAACATGTCGTTATGCTGTGCAGCGCGTCTGTCAACGCTGTTCGGGTATATGTGGGAATATAACCTTCCTACTCGACTTATGCAACCGGTAGTGTGGGAGGGGTGTTAGCGCTGGCTAACCTGTGCCGAAAAATAGCCACATACCCAAATAGCTTAGGCACGAAGCCATTTTTACCTTTACAACGATATAGTGTTGAGCAAGATCCGATGCAAGTATGAGCAACAAGGGAATTCGTAAAAGCTGTGTGATAACAACGATACGATGTTCGGAAAAGTCTTGCACTTATTGTCGAATACCTCATCCCTCAACAATCTGCGGGAAGCATGGTGGGTCGTGACTCATGCCTATTCCAGAAATGATACGATCACCTCATATATTTTGTAACCATTATGATTAAACTTATTTATGTAATCACGTGTTCCTTTCATCAAAGCACCTCACTCAGTTGTTTGGAGACAACTTTACAACGCTTCTTATAGAATGATATTCCATAAGCAATAACCTCTTCTACCCCATCATCCCAAAGCCGCATTGCATACCGCTTATTCACAATCTGTTCCATAGCTTTATTACACGCTTTCTCCATCCCAGCAAAGGAATCTGCATACTTGAATTCTACGACCATTCCTGACCTCAAATCATCACTCTCTACCAACAGATCTGGCAAACCATCTCCTGATTCGATATTCGAGTAAACTGCCCAAGCTGCGCCAGCCTTAAGCAGGGCTAACACCAAGGCGTGGTAGAACCCTTCTTTTTCATCAACATCTCCTTGGTAGTCGTGATAGCTAATAGAGCTTACCAAAAAGCTGTTGAGCTTAGCTTCTATATTGTTTATATCATTATTGCGAAGCGCATCGCAGAGTTCTATAGCCACCTTCGAGTTGTTCTGAATCTTCTCCGCAAACCACTTCTTGATTTTGTTTATAAATACATCTCGGACTTCGCGATTCGGAATAACTAATCTATAGTCATCACCGTCTGTGATTGAAGTCGTCAGGTATCCTGTCATAAATAAGATGCTCCATAGATTATCTATGCTCTCATCAATCTCGCTGTAAGTTAGCTCTTGGGTAATTACCTTGCTGATCGATTCCCCTGCGATCAAGCGTTCGATCTCGTTGCGTGTCGTAGCATCAGCCTTATCAACAAAACGCTTCACGAGTTCATTGCCACTAGTATTTATCCAGTACGCTTGTGGTTTTGCATCATTTTTTGCTAGCAACGCATCGCAATAACTGATAACATCCCAAGGATTATAAACATTAGCATCACCAAAGTGATAGCCATTATACCACTCTTTAATACCAGCATAATGTGATGATAAGTCATAGTCCTCCAGGATGTTCTTTACATCCTCATCTGTAAATCCAAAATACTCATCAAAACGATAATCCGATATCGAGTCAACCTTGAGATTATTTAGTCCTGTAAAGATGCTTTCTTTAGAGATGCGCAATGCTCCAGTAAGCACAGCGAAATAGAGCTGTGAGTTTGATTTCAACACCTGTCCTAGCATTCCTCGTATAACATCCAGCATCTCTTTATAGTAACCATTCTGGAATGCCTTATCCAGCGGCACATCATATTCATCGATCAAAACGATGACTTTCTTTCCATAGAATTTAGACAATAATATGGACATGGTTAGCAGGCTTTCCTTAATATCAGCGATAGAAGCCTGACCACCTGTTATTCGATTGAATATTTTTACATCTACATTACACGTATCATCCTGGCTATTTTGTACAGAAGCATCAAGAATGTAAGTAAAACGCGCTGCTTCACGCGCAATAAGAGTTTTTAACGTCTTCATTGCTTCGTCAAATGTAGGCGCATCAATAGACTTCAATGTGATAGAGACTACAGGATACTTACCCAAATACTCCTCACACAAGTCTTTTTCACTTGAAACAGCTAACCCTTCGAACAACGCTGGATTCGTACCGATCTCCAGAAACGCCTTGAGCATCGTCATATTAAGCGTCTTACCAAAGCGACGCGGACGCGTGAAAAGATTAACCTCACCATGCGTGCGTAGTAGATCCGAGATAAACGCAGTCTTATCTATATAGTAGAAGCCGCCATTCCGAAGCTTCTCAAAATCGTCCACTCCCACTGGTAGTTTTCGTGTCTCCATGTGGCACCCCCTCGTTCGGTTAGTATAGCAGGAGAAATTAGAATGATCAAGCGCGTTAGCGCTAGCTAACCAAGGTGTGAAGAAAAATTCATGCACTCAAATCTTCTAAGCGTTCCTTCAACTTCATCGCGTCTTCGTAAACCATTTGATAGCTCCAGCCTTCATCATGGCAATATTCCATATTGTACTCAGATTCTTTGACAATCATATCGATTATCTTCTTTTTTGTTTCAATATCGTAATTACCATTCTCAACTGCGAACAATACTCGATTAGCACAATCTGCAATTCTATGTTCCTGATCTTCAGCTACCCGATGGCGATTCAGTTCCGGACTCTTAATTAAATATGATACTTCATCCTTTGCGGCTTCTAATGCTGCAGCACCTTGCTCAGTCCATAGACTTAGGTCATAAAATATAGTCCGGTCATGTATAGCGTAGTTAAAAAGGATCTCGATTAGTGTATCAGAAGACAATTTCGGTAAGTCTGATTTGAGAGAATCAAACTTATCTTCGCAACTTGGCAAAGGTAATCACCTCGCTGTTTTTATTGAATGTCACAACTTGAATAGCCCACTTTTTGACACTCGTGCGTACAAACTCTGATGCTCTTTTTCATGAAGTCAGGTGGCTTTTTGCTATCACTCAGTTTTTTTGATTGGCAAATTTCTCAACGGTGCATAATTTTCGCATTTTTTGTGCACTATTACAGTTTTTACGCTTCGCTTTATTTTTAGAGTCTTTTTATCATATTCTGAAAACTTTGGGTATAATAGCTCTATTCTGGATGATGTTCATTTGATGGTTCATCATGGAAAGTTATTTGGCAATTATGATTCACATGGTTCTATAGAGCGAGTTTGGGCAGTAATCTATATCACATTAATCTCTACGGTTGGTTGTTATATCTCTAATTTTCCTAACATATTGCATAATTGCTCTACCAATTATCCCAATACTCGTACCATTGTTAGTTAATTCTTCGTCATAATCACCTTTATAGAATCTACTGTCATATGATTCATCAGTATATTTGCTCAATAACCATATTTAATCATTGATGTATCCTAGATGTTCCCATAATATTCTCAATAGATGTATCATACCGTGGCTATTCGGATTTTTCTTATAAAGCCACTCCGGTTTTGCATTAAATACTTCCTCGTCTCCATTTGAATCTACATTTTCTGGCTGGTACAAAAGGTCTGACCCAATTTAGCAGTATTATCAATATTCTGAAATACTTAAGCTATAATGCCACACCCTATGTTTCTAAGCCGTTTCCAGAAAAGAGTTGTAGCCTACTGTTTTCACTTTATAATAAGAGCAATGTTATAGAATCATGGTTACGTCTAAATGCAAAGCACTCAAAACAGGGTAGTATTAATGATAAAGTTGTACCGGCAGGTGTTATTTTAATGTAAAACTCTGGATTTGGCTCAATATTCTGCTTGAACTGGTTTTCACATTCATATCTAATTACATCTAGTAGCAACCTTTCACCCATTTTCTGTACGTCAACATTTATGCTAATCAACTTGGCACCATTAGTCTTTATCATTGCAGTCTCACATGCTATGTTTAATATTTTTGTAATGTCTAAAATTCTAAGATCATCATCTTAAGAATGAAATTCTTGACTACTCTTTTATGGAGTGGCATTTGTACAATTTCAGGGAAAGCTGCATGACGCTTTGATCTATCATTAGTCGATTTCTCTTTATTATCGAGATATGTTAATGTCCTACGCAGATAAGAAGCACTCTCTGCCTCTTTTATATCATCACTGTTATGCATAAATGCCATTAGTCTTCCGTAAAATCCAATTTGCCTATTTTCGATAACGTCTTTATCGTTTTGCATATAATCTAAATCAATCCCAATATTAGTTTTTGGCATAGATGTTTTGATAATTATGTTCAATATCATCGTTTTTTACAGTGATAGTCCATATCTCATTAAATTTCTTTAATGCATCCTCGTATGAATTAAAAGCTCTTGAGAGGCTGATGCGAATTTTCTGTAATTGTCATTGAATAAAGTAACAGAAAGATTACGTAAGTTCCGTTTGGCCTTTGAATAATCCGACATGATATATTCAAAGGCTTGTAATATTGCACTATTTGCAGTTTCATTCTTTAGTATTCTGTCGAAATCTTCTTTATCCATTTCATCAAGATTGTGGTCAAAGGCAAAATACATTGCTTTGGCTAACTATGTCGGATCTAAAGTACTTGTTATATACGATGCTGATATTAGCCAAACGAGCCATGTGTTCTACTGAAGTCTCATCATGTTTCATACTAATAATTGTGTTCATTTCTGCTATAAATAAGCCAATTAGGGCCCTTTTAGGAGTTATTTCATCATAATCAATGTACTTCCTTATAAAGATATATGAATCTTGCGTAGCGCTCTCGAGATTCAAGATGCTTTTAGTAAGGTGATAGTCGCGAATAGTATTGATCTAGATAGCAAGCAAATTTTGCGACTTAACCGTTGATGTAGCGGAAAATGAACCGTCGCGCGAAGTCATTAACTCGTATATTTTATCGGCAACTGCTTCGCGATTGCCATATATTTGGGAGAATAGTGTATTGTACCAGTTAAGGTATATTGTTGCGACTCCACGTGCCGCCAATAAGCGCTCTTTTATATAGCTGTGAAAACCGTTTACTTTATTCACTCGCTTTGTGTGCGCCACTGTGCACTTTCCTTCTAATACATCATAACTATTATTGCCTTCGCATAGTATCACCGTATCCGCTGTGACTTTCTCACCAAAGACCTGGGATATCTCCTCTTTGCTCGGCGTTGCGCGGTTGATCGCTGTAGCCATACATTGTTGTATCATTTTACGGCAGTATTCTCCGAATATCGTTCGCTTTCCGGTAAACCCAAGCTGTGTTATTTCTGCAAACGCATCTTTAAGATTTATGTTGTTTCTCAACAATCTCTCTATTTCATTGCGATATGCGTCAATCGCTGACGATCCATTTCTAGTAAATCGGCAAAGACTAAGAGGATCACCAGTTGCGTGTCGCCTTATCCTGAAATGCAGGGTCTTGGAAGCTCCATGCCCATATCATCCATATCGGCGGTGTAATGTTTATTCAAAAAAATTCACACAACTTTTTTTCGTCAGCCTATTGACAACTGAACGCTGTTGGTGTATCATTAGCACTGATGATCTGTTGCGGCAATCAACAAAGCCGGATGAGTCATTCGCGACCGCGTTGTTAAGCGCGTTGAAGGCTAGCGATATCCTAGCTAAGGACGCGTTGGCAGCGGCGAATCTGTTTCTATTATTACTAAATTGACGTGTAAATAAGGAGGTGTGCGATGGTTAAAGCGAAAGAATTGGCAGCTACCGCGCTGGGACTGCTGACAGGGCCCACGATCCCATATGTTAACGCCGGAACGACCATGGCGGGCATGGACTGCCAGGGGTTGGTAAAGTATTGCGCGAAACAAGGCGGGTTAACGTTGAAATTCGCGGGATCAAACGATATGTTCCGCAACGCGTGCACGGAAATCTGGACGATTACCGACGCGAAGAGGACAGGCAAGCTGGTGCCCGGCGTGGTATGCTTCATACTGGAGCGCGACGGCAATGAGCCTGATAAATATAAGCGTGACGGATTGGGCAACGCCAGCCATATCGGCGTTGTGACGCTGGATAGATCCGCTTGGAGCGTGGACGCGTCAAACAGCGCGGGCAAGGTTCGCCCGCGTGACGAGCGCAACGCGATGTACGTGTGGACGCACATCGGACATCTGAAAGGTGTAGATTACGGCCAGCAGACTGCGGCTTTACCAGGCGCGGCTGATGCGGTCTCGCCCGCTGGGTCGGCGGGATCGACAGCATTCGGCGCAGTCACGAACGATGGAGCGCTGGCGACAGCGCCTGTCGGCGGCATAGCGGTGGTGACAGCCGATCCTACCGTAACATTCCGCAAGGAACCCAAGATCATCAAAGGCGTGGATAACCGCGTAGCCCGCTGCCCTCGGATTGAGAAAGGCGCATTCGTTGAAACACAACGCGCACTCGGCGAATGGACCAACATCAAGTACAACGGCCTGACCGGTTGGGTAATGTCCCAGTACTTGGAATGCGTAGAATGAAAGGGGGGCGGTTATGCACAAACTGATAGGAACAAGGGTTAGGGCATGGATAGTGTTGGCGACGCTGGTTGTTATGGTTGTGTTCGCTATGGCGCTGCACAACATGATTGAGAAGGTCAATGACGAGTTATTCATTGCCAAATGGGAGCAGGAACGCGTTGCTCTTGATATCCTGGGTGATAACATCGACATCTATGTCACCAAGGATCAAGACTGGTACGAGTACGACTATAGCATCATCATCAGCGAGGTGATCGCGAAATTGGATGAACTCCACGGTGTATTCGCGGCGGCGTATGACGCGGATATGAACATTATCAGCAACCGCACGACGGCACCTGATGAGTTTGTATTCAACCCATTTGTCGATCAAGCATTTGGCGACCTGGTGAACGCTCAAATGACCGGCACGATGGATGTGAAGAACACATTCGACCCCACTGGCAAGGATATGCTGCGCATGTATTTCCGCTGGGTGCCATGGGGCGATCATGACAATAAAATGCTGTTGCTGATAGGGCTGAGTTGGCTGGAATTAGCGAATTCACCTGCCAACGAAATGACAGTGTGGTATGTGTCGCTGCTGATAATATCCGCGATTGCCGTGATTACAGCCGCGTTCATGCTGACCCAGCAATCGTCAGATGAACAGCCGGATCATCCGGCGGCGTTAGAAATCGCACCTAATCCAACCAAATCGGTTAAGACGATAGGTGGCGCATAATGTTTCCGGCTAACAACATTATGGGCGTAGTCATACAGGTGTTGATGGCGATAACAGGCGCGTTGGCCAGATCGCTCAACCAAAAGGGCAGGGTGGCGCTGATGCAATCGCTAAGGAACCTGTTTGTCGCAGGATTCACGGGGTTGATGCTGTACTTCATGTCGCAGTCGATGGATCTGGACAGCGGATGGTTGTACGCGCTTAGCGGTATAACAGGCTGGGCTGGACCGGGTGTGCTGGATTGGCTGACAGTAGTGGCCAGCAAGAAAACAGGCATACCGCTCGCGAATGGTCTGGGTAATGACAACGCAGCGGAAGAGCACGGCGCGGAGGCATTGCAACCGGTGGCACTTCCGCAAGCGGCGGTTGTCGCTCAAGCTGCGGCGGCGGCTCCGCCTGTGACGGTTTATACACCTGTGGGGGTTGATCCACCCGTGATGGTTGTGCAACCCACGGTGGTAACTCAACCTGTCGTGGTTGCCGCGACTGTGGCTGTTGATCAGCCTGTGGCGGTTGTTCCACCTGCGGCAGTTTCTCAACCTGCGGCGGTTGTTCAGCCGGAAGTTGTAACTCAAGCGGCTGTGCTTCCGCAAGCAATACCGCCCCAGGAGGAACACAGATAAACGCGGTTCAATGTTGACTTGAATTGAACGCCGGGTTAGCGGGGATTGTTCTCTTAGGCGTTCGGACGAATCAGCAGAAATATCCTCGGTCGTCGGGTGAGGTTTGTTGGTTCGCGGTGGCTTGGATGTTTAGCGATAAGTATAGATGAGAGGGCTGCCGTGCTGGACGCGGCAGCCAGGTTGGGCAACGAATTCTGTTTCTGTGCTTTCTTAATGGTGGCAATGCCGTACAATTTTTTGTATTTGTAGAATCCCAAATTATAATGCTTGTATCTGTCGAACCACTCACTATTCGTTTGATATTATCATCTTCATAATATAGCAAGCACTTGACAAAGTCTGAATGCCCCTTCAATATAGCAACAACCTCTTGTGTCTCAATATTCCATACTTTTATTGTTTTGTCGTTGGCACAACTTATTAATCGACCATCATTAGTAAATTTCAGATCTCTTACTGTTTCGTCGTGAGCGTTTCTATCGTTATCTTTCAACTGGCAAATAGGTAAATTTGTTGATGAATCCCAAAGCCATATTGAACCATTAGAATGACCACTTGCGAAAAAATCACCGTTCGGACTATATTCTACACAGTAAACAAAACTTGGATTCTCGGTGTAGTAGGTATGTAGTGTTATTTTATCTTTTAAATCCCACTCTCGTATACAACCATCACTGTATGCGCCAATGATACGATTATTTCTTTCGCTTATTGAAATATCGTATACATATGGTTTGTGACCTGTGTAATTCGTGTAAATATATATTATATACTCAGAACAATTATCTTCTATGCTTTTATCTCTTTTGTATATTTCATTTGATTGAATTTTGCCATATGAAAACCCTAAGAAAACGCCTCTCTCTTGTTGTCTCTTCTCAGATTCAGAAAGATTGTCTGTTATACATGAAAAGAAAGCAATACTCGAAATTCCGCCGTCCCAAGCAACTATATTTGTACACCTGATTAAACCGGAAGAATCATAATATAATTCCCATAATAGAGCACTACCGTTGATCGTTGTTACCCCCAATAATTTTCCATTGGGATGAATTCGCATAGAATTAATAACAGAATCACATTCGCCTATTATGCGAGTAATTGGGGATAATTCATTAACCTTCCAAAATTCAATTGTAGATGTCAATGCTTCAGTCTCAATAATTATAAGCTCATTAGTTTCATTATCTAGGGTCCATACGCCTGTAACGATAGAGATAATTATTATATCATCTATATAATTAGTTGCAACCGCTGACACGGTTCCATTTTCAGGTAAATCAAGTGGTATAGTCTTTCAGTGTGATTCTCGAGAAAAAGACTCGGTATCCGTTTTTAGTAAGGTACTCATCGAGGTAATACGCAATCAACGAACGCTGAACAAGTTACGGAATCCGTGAAATAGTGTGGAACAGTTGACACGCAACTTTGTAAACTAATCTACATAACCTCCCACAATCTGTAAACAGCAAAGCAAAAGCCCGTGGACGCGCCGGAATCGGCACTTCCACGGGCTTTTTTACTGTTTCATCCCCTGTAAAGAACAATCCCGAACAGCCCTCCGACAAACACGAAGCGCGGTTCGGATTTGGTAAGGTTTGGTGGGGTTAATTGGGCTCGAACCAACGACCTTTACGATGTCAACGTAACGCTCTAGCCAACTGAGCTATAACCCCACACACAACGACTATTATACCGCACTTTCTGAGAATTGCAAGACCAAATTTTTAGACTGTCATGGGTAAACGTGGACTAAATGGGAGGGAAATGCAGGAAATTTTGCAGTATCCTGCAGTGATGACATAATCTGCAAGTTCGACAATCGGTTGCGAAGCTTGCTGAAAGCCGAATCCCCGATAATCCCCTTTAGTCCATTGCAGTCCATGGCCTGGTTAGGTGCAAATTAGGTGCAGCTGCCGATGGGGTTTCTTGTCGAGAAGTGTTCGACAATTATCGGCGAGGACTATTGGGGATAGTTGTGGACTGTTGAGGACTAAAAATGGTTGAAATGTTGGGATTCGAGTGTTGTTAAAGTGCTGAAATTGTTGTCATCGTAACGGTCAGTATTATGTCAAATGTACATATAAGAGGATCCAACCGCAATCGCAGGTATCCAGCCAGCGAATCCGATGGCATCCGTCCAAGCAATACCTTCTCTTAACCCTGCACAAGTCCCTGATACATCTCCATCAATGCCGCCACACAGCTAACCTCAGTCATCTCCTTTACATTGAAGCCATACGCTTACATGACGGCGCGGTCGTTGTGCTGGTGAGCACGGCGCAGCTCAGGTGGCATAGTTACCTCGTCGTACAGGTCGGCGAGGGAGCAGTCGGGGTAGAGAGCGCGGGCGTCAAGGATGGCTTGCGCGGTCTTCTCGATAGCGGTGCGCTGAGCGTCGGTTGGGGTGGGCCAGGGGAAGTTGTTTTATACGATGTCTTTTGAGTAACTGTAAGCGGTTCAGCCGCCGCGCCGGTTAATCCGGACAAAACGTATTATCCAAATGATTATCAGCTGGCACAGACGGATCATACCATACCCAGCGAGAAATACGAGCGCCAGCCAAACGATCTGCGTAGTCCATTCGCTTGCAACGCCGAGTGGTTGTATCCTCATAGCGACAGCGAGGTTATCAACAGCGAAGAAATTGTCCAGCCGATGCTTGTTGTTCGCGGGTAATCCTTCGATAATGACTGGATTAAGCGATTCCAAGACGACCCGTCGTTCCATGTGAAATAAGAGAAATCCAGTGATATCGCCGTTGATTACATAGTTGACGCCGGTGTCCAAGTCGTCGTGCTGCGCGTCGGTAAGGAACACACCGAATCCTGGCGCGTTGAACCCTGTCGCGCGGCATCGCTGGTCGATCGATGCGGCGTATATAGCGTTGTGCCCACCTTTCGAGTGACCAGTAAGCCAAATTCTTGGCGCGTCTGCATATTCAAGCAGCAACGCACGCACAGCGTGGTACTGTACGGAAATGTTGAACGGCAGCAGGAGTAAGTTGTCGAGCATGTCGATCGGATCGTCTGTGCCTCGCAACGAGATTGTTATGTCGCCATTATTATCCTCGAATACATAACCCGCAAGACCCGACGCGTCCGTGATGTACTTGGTGATTTTTAGGTCACACAATACGCTAAACTCATTGATGCTTGATATCAGCCCTAACAATTCCTGACGATTGCGGCCAAATATACTTGCGGCGTCGAGCGTTGTATCATTTAGTACCCGCTCTATTTCCACGCATAGATCACGAACCGTAACCCCAGTAGTTTCACCATGGAAGCCTTGTGGAGCATGGATGTACGCCAGTCTGGATAGGAGCATATCCTGCCTTACCGTGTTGGGTCTGCCTTCCTGAACTGTATATTGATAGTAGTACGATTCCATGTCGTCAGTACTCGCGAGATCCAGCGTTGAATGATAATTTGTGGGTAAGAAAATATCAGAGCGCGTATGCTCTTCCAGTCTGATTATATATAGACATACAGTTACTATAAATACTAAAAAAGATATAATGATAGTAGGTAAAGGCTTAAACGCCTTTTTTTGCGAGTCGCCTCCACCTGGCATACTATTCATCACAAAACCTCATCATATTCATTGGAAATAGTAGGGATCCACTGGCTTGAATGTTGCAGCATAGAGCCTCCTCCGTTTCGTGATATCAAGGAGTATATCATCAGTCGGAGAGATACGCAACCATAATTTTAATGTCCAAATAATCATATTCTCCAGCGTCCATACACACCTAAGTTGAGCAAGCAATGAATATGCCGGGTAGTGCCGCACCAATTGTGTAAACCCATCACCCATAAAGAAGCGCCCAGCCAGGAAAGCACCCGCCGCAGCGGAAGTTGGTTCTCGGAGCCAGAGGCCCGTTCCCCCTGCACCACAGCCAGAACGCAGTCCCGAGCGAAGCGAGCTCGGTCTTGACTGCGTGGCGGGAAACCGCTACGCTGGATATGCCGACGGCGAGAGGGCTTGTGCTTTGCTGGTTCCCATCGCCGTCGGCATAGCCTGCACAGCGGTTTCCAGCCGCGCAGTCAAGACGGACGGATGGGGGTTCGTGCGTTCCTTTTACGCGGGCTGCGTGATCCGCTCGCCGTAGTAGACCGTCAACTGCGCGAGTATCGCTCCCCAGTTGCGTATGGGCATCGTCCACTTCTCAGTCACTTGGATCGTTACCAAATACAGTTGCTTTAGCAGCGCATCCTCGCTGACAAACGCGCCTTTGGTCTTTGTTACCTTCTGGTTCTCGTGACGCTGCACAACCAGTTGTGCCTTCAGCAACTCAACCGCATCGTCATTCAAGGGTACATCGCGATCACTGTTAGTTGTTTTTGTCGGCGCAATCACAAGCGATTGGTGCTCCGCCTTAACGCCATTTTCAACCAACTTCTGGTAGTGCGCCGTCCGTTTGATGTGGATGAGCCTGTTCTTGAAGTCGACGTCCGCCCATTGCAACCCCGCGATCTCTGCCGCGCGAAGGCCTGTGTGCAGGATAAACTCGCAGATTCTGCCATGCGTGGAATCCGGAAACTCACCCAGCACTATCTCGACCTCGTCATGGTCAAGGTGCTTTACCTCTTCCTGACGCAGCGGCGGCAGCTCGACTTTATCACACGGGTTCGAGTTAATCATATTCAACTGCGCCGCCTTCTTCAGGCATCCCGTCATCGGCTCCATGATTTTCCGTACAGTCGCTGACTTCTTGCCTTCTTTGCTCAGCTGATTAAAGAATGACTGAATGCGCGGCGGTTCCAACTTCTGTAGTCTAACACGTCCAAACGCTGGAATCAAGTGTTTCTCTATGTTCTGAAGATGAGTTTTTCTTGTTTGCTGGCTATTCCATCTGGGTTCACCATAAAGCTTAAACCAGTCCATCACCCATGTTTTGAATGTGACCTTTTCCGGCGCAACGTAGACTCCTGTGTTGATCTGATGAACAATATCCTGGATTTTCTTTGCGCATTCCGTTTGCGTGCGGCCCATTACTGTCTTGAGTATCCGCTCGCCAGTCTTGTCATATGCGGTGTAGTGCGCTTGCCAGCGGCCGTCCTTGCGAATGCATGGTATGCCGCCCTCGCCGTTAGCCCTTCGTTTGGGCATAGTCGTTACCCTCCTCGCGATAAAATCTCTTCTTACTTATAGAGCCATAATAAGTCGTGTTAGTCAAGCTCTTTATCCGTGTGTAACCATTCTTCCAGCGCGGCTATTTTGATGATTCGCATGCGTGGGCTGATTGTTATTACTGGGAATTCTTCCTCGAGCATCATCAGGCGAGCGGTCTCGATACCGATATTCAGATATTGCGTAAGCTCCCGATAACCGCGAAGATAGTGGGTGTCGTTCAGATAAGAATTCATGGCGTTCCTCCTAAGTAAAATCAGATGCTGTTAACACCGTTTGATGTGTAGACGTCTATCTCGATAACTCCCATATATCGACATAACAACAGAAGCTCCGCATTCGGAGCTTCTGTTAGCAGCGCCTTTCATTATAGCGAAAGAATCAAAGCATGAATCTGGTTCATTACCGCAGCCTGTGGACTGCCTGTCTTGATGGGCAGCCAGACGAAGGATGGCACATCAAACGTAGCTACGGCATCATGGGAGTTGATCAAAGCGACGACTTCATCGAGCGCAGTCCGGATTTCCTTGATATGAAAAACCCAGTTCTTTATTTGACATAGCCATGCGACTACTGGCTCTGCCCATACCACCAGAGGTAATCCATAATACTTGCGAACCACATTAACAGCCGTGCGGATTGTCAGGATGTCCGTTGCCTTGACACGCTGTTTGGCTGTGATTATACTAAAGGGCGAGGCGAGGATTGTGAATGCGACGTTTTTGTTGGCGCTTTCACGATTGGATGCCGGATCAAAGCTCCTGATCTGCGCGACACGGGTACCTTGTGTTAATGTGTCCATCTGGTAAATCGAGCTAACACCGTTGACGAGCAAACCGCTGACGGAATACCGATCAGGATTAGTCGCGCTGTCAACCCAGTCGGCGCTAGATACCTTAACCCTTAACGATTGAGTTCGTCCGTCTGGAGTGCCGCCTGTTGCAAGCAGAAACCTTGGGTTTACGTTATAAGTCGAACTGTTCGATATAGGGGCAGTTACGACCGGGGTGTTTGGTACGGTCGTCCTGCGAACGGTATTGCTTATAACGTAGCTGGACATCGTGTCCAGTACGTCTGTCACAGCTAGGCGGTAGCGAGTGTACATCCCGACGATGTTCGAGGCGACAACCTCCGCCGTGCCCGACGCTGTGTTGGATACGATAGTCGCGACCGTGCTGTATACAGACCAAGTCGATTGATCTGCCGAGGTGCTCTGCTGGATTATGTGGTTCTTGATCGCGCTGGTACCCGCGACCGAACCACTCCACGACAAGGTTACGATTGGGGTTTCGTACAGCGACGGTACTGCAGTAAACGACGTCGGCCCAAAAGGTTGTATGTTTCTTCGGACGCTATTTGACGTTATTGCCCAGTCTGAATAGTAAGTTACACCAGCGGCGCCGCATGTACGAACACGATAACGACGGTAAGAGCCGCGTGTTTCCGGCGGGCTGACGGAGACGCTGCCGGATGTGGACGATGATAACACAGACGCTGATGCCACCCACGCCCCCCAGGTAGTGTTGTTCGTTGAATCACTGTATTGTATTTCGTATGAAATGATCGCGTTCCCTGCACCAGCCAGCGACCCACTCCACGCAAGTGTTACATCGCCCTCTGCGAGCGTAGCGTTCAGAGAACACGCCGTTGGCGCGCCAGCTTGAGAAACATTACACAGAATCGAGTTGGTGAGTCTCTCGGTGGACATTGTGCCTAAGACATCAATCGTCTCGACCCTGAACTGCGTGTATAGCCCAGGTGTATTATTAACCGTAAGATAAAGAGTTACCGCTCCGCCGCTACGCGGAACAGGAAAGAACGGATCATGGGGTATCTACTTTTGTCGGCAAACTGGAATTTGCTAATTTCACAGTATAGCCAAACAGTAAACGAGCTGCTTATCTGTCCCATCAATATTATGGCATGTTTTCGTCCAAAGAGCAAGAAAAGCCGTTGAATTTTAGCGTTAGCTATGCTCGTATGCGCCGCGATTCCGGCGATTCTGGCAATAGCTATACAGGCGGGTGTACAGACACGCGGAGCCGGGGGTATGACGGCAATCTTAGAAGACATCAGCGGCGCGACCTTTCTCGCGGAAACATTGGGATTGGCGCTCTTGCCCTCTGTTATGGCCGTGTTTGTGTCGCTGTTCGTATCAAGCGAGTTCCATAGCGGCACGATAAAAAACTACGTTTCCAAAGGCTTTAACCGCGTTCAAATATATCTTTCCAAACTTCTTGTCAGCGGAGTTGCGGTTTTGGCGATTTACTTCGTCCATATAGCGATTTCGTTAACGTTGGGAACCGCACTTTGGGGCTTTGACCCGTCGGGTACAACCACCGTTTCAAACGTGGTGACAATGATACTTGGCGAGGGGCTGCTGTTGCTTGCGTATACGTCGCTGTTTGTCCTCGCGTCAACTTGGCTGCGCGGAATCGGCGCTTCGGTTGCCGTCACCGTCTGCGCGACTTCGATACTTCCGCCCATCTTGATGGCAATCGATTTTATGCTGATAGATGTTATAACGCTGTCGAATTTCTGGGTTTCTGGACACGTTTCCGCGCTTGCCACGGTAACGCCCGAAAGCGGCGCGGTGCTGCAAGCTGTTATCGTGGGCCTGTGCTATTTGGTTGGCGGCACAGTCTTGGGAAGTGTGTTGTTTAAGAAGCAAGACATAAAATAAATTTTAGGGGGAAATTATGATGGATTACAAAAAAGTAATGGCTGTTTTTACCGCCGTGGTTATCGCGGCAGGCGCGTTTATAGTTTTTAATACCTTGTCAAACAAGGCATATGTCGGTGAGAAACAATTCGCCGCGATTATCAACGCCAAAATCTTTGACGGCGAGAACGTCATTGACGACACGACCGTTGTCATTAAAGACGGAATAATAGAATCGGTGGGCGGCAAGATTCCCGAAGGCGCGGAGATTATAGACGCAGCGGGCAAGACGCTTATACATAGTGTAATTCATCCGCCAGACCGATTGCGGTGCGCGGGTTGCTGACGCTAGCTCTGCCGACCTCGTCATTGGCGGAAACGGCAACCTGAATACGCATACAGTCGCTTCGCTTTACAAGAAATTTTCTCCTGCAGAGGCATTAAGATTGGCACAGCGACTTGAAATTCATTTCACGCCAAAGCATGGTTCATGGCTTGATATTGCAGAAGTCGAGCTTTCCGCATTATCGATTCAATGTCTCGGCAAACGCCGCATTCCAACTATAGAGATGCTAAATGAAGAACTATCTGCCTGGCATTCCAGGCGCAATGCGTCTCAGAAAGGCGTCGAGTGGCATTTCACCACTGCCGACGCCCGCATCAAGCTCAAACATCTCTACCCTGATGTTGTGATTTAGAGCTAATTAGGTACTAGGTTTGTATGACTGTAGGTTTAACTAACTTATTCCTAATAATGAAGAATTTTCAAAAACCGCTTGCGAGAGAAAGCAAAATTGTGATATACTAATGGTAACGTGCGGCGTGAATCGCGTAAGTCCAGTTGATTCACGCCGCACGTATTTTTGTGTCTTTTTATAGACGGATACAAGCGCATTACCAAAACAGTATAGAATAGGAGCAAACAAAACTGTGATCAAGACCCTAGCAAAATCCATCAGGCAGTACAAAAAGGAGACCCTTTGCGCCTCCGGCTTCATGGTGCTGGAAGTCGTAATGGAGGTGCTGGTTCCCTTTTTTATGGCGAGCCTCATCGACTTCGGCATAGCGGACGGCAATATGAGCTATATTGCCAAACTGGGAACCGTTCTGGTTCTCTTCTCGCTGATGTCATTGACATTCGGCGCTCTCTCCGGATTCTTTTCATCCTCGGCAGCGGCGGGTTTTGCCGCCAATCTTCGTCGGGATATTTTCACGTCCATTCAGCGGTTCACATTCCCGAATATCGACCGGTTTTCCTCCGCCAGCCTTGTGACGCGCCTGACGACGGACGTGACCAATGTCCTAATGGCGTTTCAAGCGATCATCCGGCAAGCCGTCCGCGCCATTTTTATGGTCGCGTTCGCGCTGTTCATGGCGTTTCATACCAACAGTCAGGTCGCGCTGGTATTGGCTGCGGCCATCCCAGTCTTAGGGGCTGGGCTATTCTTTATCACCATCAAAGCCCATCCTTTTTTTGAGCGGGCTTTGCGCACGTATGACAAGCTGAACAACGTGGTGCAGGAGAACCTGCAGGGCATCCGGGTAGTCAAGTCTTATGTGCGTGGCGAAGAGGAAAAGAGCAAATTCGGCGGCATCTCAAACGAGGTTTACACAGCTTTTACTGGAGGTCAGAAACGGGTGGCGTTCAATATGCCGCTCATTCAATTCTGCACCTATGCCTGTATATTGCTGATTTCATGGTGGTCTGCGCATTTAATTGTGCAGGATACCATGACCACTGGCGACTTGATGAGTATGTTTGCCTATATCATGCAAGTGCTGATGAACCTCTTGCTGCTGTCCATTGTGTTCGTGCAGATTATCATCGCGCGATCCTCCGCTGGACGCATCGTGGAGGTTCTCAATGAAGCGCCATCCCTGCGCAATCCAGCAAATCCTATCGCGGAAGTAAAGGACGGTTCGGTTGAGTTCGCTGGTGTGGATTTCAGTTATGTGGATGATGAAAATAAGCTATGCCTGGCCGGCGTGAATCTCTCCATTAAGTCCGGCGAAACCATCGGTATTTTAGGTGGTACGGGAAGCTCTAAAACCAGCTTTGTGCAGCTTATTCCACGCCTGTATGATGTGACGAAAGGCGCGGTACTGGTTGGCGGCGTGGATGTGCGGCAATACAATATTGAAACCCTGCGAAGCGAGGTCTCAGTAGTCTTGCAGAATAATGTGCTGTTCTCCGGCACAATCAAGGAAAATCTGCGCTGGGGTAACCCAAACGCTGCGGACGAGCAGATCAGACATGCTTGCCGTTTGGCTCAAGCCGATGGATTCATCATGGAATTCCCAGACGGTTACGATACCCACATTGAGGAAGGCGGCACAAACGTGTCGGGCGGTCAGCGGCAGCGGTTGTGCATTGCCCGTGCCTTGCTTAAAAAGCCTAAGATACTGATTCTGGACGACTCTACAAGCGCGGTTGACACCAAAACCGATGCAATGATCCGCAGAGCATTCCGAGAGGAAATACCCGGCACGACCAAGATGATCATCGCCCAGCGTGTGTCATCCGTGTTGGACGCGGATCGCATTATTATTTTGGAAAACGGCAGAATACACGCGGTCGGCACTCACGACGAGTTATACAAAACCAACGAGATCTACAAAGAGATCTATCAAGCGCAAATGCAGGGAGGCGGTGATTTTGATGAATAAGCAGAATAAAGTGAAGAAGGGCGCCATCGAGCGGCTCTTAGGAGTCATGACCGGTAAATACAAGCTGACGCTTGTTTTTGTTCTGCTGTTTATCCTAATCAGCACCTTCGCCAGCGTTGCGGGATCGTTTTTCATCGAAAAGCTGATCGACGAGCACATCCCACAGATTCTGCGGTCGAACCCGCCTGTTTACGGCGGTCTTATCAAACTCATAATAATTATGAGTCTTGTCTATGCCGCTGGCGTCTTGTCGACCTTCCTCTACAACCGCATGATGGTTTCCGTTGCGCAGGGTGTGCAGAAAAGCATCCGCGAGAGCTTGTTTGAGAATATGCAATCGCTGCCGATCCGCTACTTCGACACGCATACCCACGGCAACATCATGAGCCGTTTTACCAACGACAACGACACCCTGCGGGAGTTTTTCTCCATGAGTCTCCCGCAGCTTATATCCTCTGTCGCGTCCATTGTGATTGTCGCAGTGTCCATGCTGTCGCTTAGTCCCTTGCTGACTATCATTGTCGCGGTTTTTATGGTTATCACTGTGTATGTGTCCAAGACACTGAGCTTTAAGGCGGCGAAACTGTTTCAAAGTCAACAGACGGCCATAGGCGACTTGAACGGCTACATCAAGGAAATGATGAACGGGCAGAAGGTTATCAAGGTTTTTTGCCATGAGAACGAGGTCATAGCCGACTTCGACGAGAGAAACACCGCCTTGCAGGGTTATGGGAGAAAGGCGTATCAGTTCACCAATATGCTCATGCCGATCGTTATGAATATAGGCGCTATACAGTATGTTGCCATTGCCATTATAGGCGGCTTGCTTGCGCTGAACGGTGTCGGCTCTGTCTCGCTGGGCGTTATCGCCGCGTTCCTCACCCTCTCCAAAACCTTCAGTGCGCCCTTCGCACAGATTTCGGCGCAGGTCAACGCCGTGACCATGGCGCTGGCAGGGGCTGGACGCATTTTCGCGATGATGGATGAGGAATTTGAAACCGACGATGGTTATGTGACCTTGGTCAATGCCGAATACGAGGCTGGCGAACTGACGGAAACTGAACATCGCACCGGGCTTTGGGCGTGGAAGCACCCGCACTGCGATGGAAGTGTCACTTACACAGCGTTGAAAGGCGATGTGCGTTTCTTTGATGTTGACTTTGGTTATGAGTCAAACAAAACCGTCCTGAATGATGTGACGCTTTACGCCAAGCCTGGACAGAAGATCGCCTTTGTAGGCGCGACCGGCGCGGGTAAAACCACCATCACTAACCTAATCAACCGTTTCTACGACATAGCGGACGGAAAAATCCGCTACGATGGCATCAATATCAACAAAATCAAGAAAGCCGACTTGCGGCGGTCGCTGGGCATTGTGTTGCAAGATACCCATCTGTTCACCGGCACGATTGCGGATAATATCCGTTACGGCAAGCTGGACGCGACTGACGAACAGGTGCGTCAGGCTGCCAGAATCGCCAATGCGGACGATTTCATCCGGCGTTTGCCTGACGGCTACAACACAGTGCTTTCCGGAGACGGCGGCAATCTTTCCGGCGGCCAGCGCCAGCTGATTGCAATTGCCCGCGCCGCAGTAGCCGATCCGCCCGTGATGATCCTGGACGAAGCCACTTCAAGCATCGATACACGCACAGAGGCGATTGTTCAGCGCGGAATGGACGCTTTGATGGAGGGTCGCACCGTGTTTGTCATCGCGCATCGACTGTCTACCGTCCGAAATGCCAACGCCATCATGGTGTTGGAGCAGGGGCGAGTCATCGAACGCGGCAGCCATGACGAGCTGATATCGGCAAAGGGCAGGTATTATCAGCTGTATACGGGAAAGTTGGCAGAGTGAACTACGGTAAAATTACGATAATGAAATGTTATTCGTCCTTTATAATAGAGAAAACACTTTGTTCGTGCGGAGAAATCCGCATGAACAAGGTGTTGTAGGGTGAATTTGTGATATTCACAGTATCCGCGCTATATACAGTGGAGAAATAATTTGGTGGATTCTGTGCGGACAAAGCGTATAGATGCACTTACCTTATGCGTCCGGATCCGTGAGGGGGAGCATCACTTCTTGTCGGGTGTGAACGCTCCCTACTCGACACTTATGTAAACATCTCAATCACAGCGCTTCCCTTTCCCCACGAACCATGGTATACTGAATCTGATTAGGAGGGCTTGCAAGATGCGAGATTTCAACATAAACGGGCTGTGCATGCCCAATGATCACTACATGGTTGATCTAAGCCAACGGGTGCGAGAGATTGCCGAAACTCTTGTGGAGAAGGGGAAGTACTTCACCATTAATCGTGCGCGGCAGTATGGGAAGACGACGACGCTGAACTCGCTAGCGCAGCTGCTTAGCAATAAATATATAGTCATTCGTTTAAGCTTTGAGGGGCGTGACGAATACTTTTCCAGCCCCCAAACGCTTGCTTTAGGGGTTTCGCTTGATATAGCTGGCAGATTGCGTAAGGTTGATGAGAAGCTCGCAGCTGTTTTTCGCACACCAATTGATCCAGAGTTGCCTCTTCGAGACCTGGGATACAAGATCCAGACAGCTTGTGAGCAGGCATCTAAAGGTCTTATATTGTTAATCGATGAGGTTGATAAAGCCTCAGACAATCAGATCTTCATAGCCTTTTTAGGGCTGCTACGTGATCTATATTTAGAGCGCAATCAAGGGACAGGGGAATCGTTCAAGAGCGTCATACTCGCCGGAGTATATGACGTAAAGAACCTTAAGCTAAAGATTCGTCCCGACGAGAAACATACCTATAACAGCCCGTGGAATATTGCAGCGCCGTTTTATCTGGACATGAGCTTCTCAGCCGATGAAATAGCTGGGATGCTTGGTGAGTATGAGGAAGACTACCACACGGGAATGAGTATCCAGGATGTAGCTGAGCATATACGGTGGTATACGGACGGCTACCCATTCTTGGTTAGTTTGCTCTGCAAGCATATTCATGATGCTGCTAAAGGATGGACAATCGACGATGTCGACGTTGCCGCTCGACGTGTGCTGGTTGAAAAGAACACACTCTTTGACGATATGATCAAAAATCTGGTGAATCATCCGAAGTTTTCAAACTTGGTCGAGCGTATAGTCCTCGAAGGAAAGTCGGTGACGTATAACCCAGATGATCCAAGCCTTGACCTTGGGATCATCTATGGTATATTTTCGCACAATGATGGCAAAATAAGGATTGCCAATCAAATATTCTCAACTCGACTTATGAACTACTATATATCGATCTCAGAAACATCGAAGCTGGCGGAAACGCGTTCATATGATGAGCTGACCCAGTTCATCAAGGGAGGGGTTCTGGACTTCGATAAGATCCTGGAGCGATTCACTGTTTTCATGAGGGACGAGTATCGTGACAGTGACAGCAAGTTTCTTGAGAGAGAAGCGCGGCGGTTACTGCTGGGATTCATTAAACCAATCATCAACGGCACTGGTAACTATTTTCTGGAACCGGAGATTCGCGGCGGGCAGAAAATAGATATCCTGGTGCTGTATAGAGGTCAAGAATATATTATCGAAGTAAAGATTTGGCGAGGCAAGGCTTACGAAAATAGCGGAGTTGATCAGCTGGCTCGCTATGCACGTGCACGTCACCGGGAGAAGGGGTATCTCGTGAGCTTCTGCGATCAGGCAAAGGCACCGCGTGAGGGGCGTGTATTCAATCATAACGGAATCGAGATACACGAAGTAATTGTAGCCTATAAGGATGTGGTTTGATTGTGCTTAAATTCATGTATACTGTGCGCGGCACGGCTAACCTCGATAAATACGTAGGTATGACAATTCGAAAAAACCTGTGCAAGATTCGACAAACCGACTTGCATTATAGCATTATTACCACTATTCACTCACCCATGTCGAATCCCACAACCCCAATCTGTCATCAATGTCGAATCGAAAAAATGGCTTCGCGCCTAGCTTTTTTAACCACCTGACAATTATTCGACATCGTTAGTCGCTACTAACACCTCATGCAATCAGCTTACCCTTCAACCAGGTGCAAACTAGGTGCAACTTCACTATATCTCTTGCTAAATCTGATCGCCGACCAGCAACCAAATTCCTAAAAAGTGGCTATTTTACTCGCTTTTCTCGATTCGCACTTTGCTAATTCTGCCCCGAATATACTCAATGCCCTTTACGATGTCAACGTAACGCTCTAACCAACTGAGCTATAACCCCACACACAGTGTTTATTATAACGCATTTTCTGGAAATTGCAAGCCCTAATTTAGGGATTATCATGGATTAATGTGGACTAAATCTAAGAAAAATGCAGGATTGAAGTAGCGATCTTGCGGTGTCGACAAATTCTACAGTCACAATTGTTGGTTGTATGCCTTACTGGACACCGAATCCTCGATAATCCCCAATAGTCCATTGCAATCCATGGCCTGGTTAGGTGCAAATTAGGTGCAGTTTGAGGAAAGATTAATGTCGAATGGATTTGACAAATATCGCATGAGGATTAACGAGGATTATCGTGGACTATTGAGGATTAATTATTGGTTGAATTGTCCTAGTTAAAGTGCTGAAATAATCGTCATCGTAACGATCGTTTTCATGTATTTTTGCACAAAAAAATAGCCCAGCCATTTCTGGCTGGGCTAAAACACGGTTTGGTGAACATAACCTTTATAACTTACATGGCTGGTAAGCTATAGATACCCTTATAAAACTACCCGCCATGGCAGGTATAAGTTTATATATTTCCTGTAGGAGGGCGTCCTGAAAATCGGGAGCCCAAAGTAATGCCCGAACCTTTCTATCCACCGAAACTGGTTACTTTATAGAATCTCATAAGCTTACCAGCCTCGGAGGTTAGATACAAACAAAAAAAGAACCCAGCCATTTCTGGCTGGGCAAATCATCACAGTGCTTTTCTATGCCTATTGAGATCCTGCAACTTTTGAACCGCTCCGCGCTTGGTTTCGATATTACTGTGCACATAAACCTGAAGCGTGAACGAAACCTTTGTATGCCGCAATTAAGGATAACATTGGATAGCCGCCCTTACGAATTATCTTTTGGGAATTGCCCTATGTAATTGAACATAAAGTCGATCCGATGGTTTACAAGCTTACCAGACTGAGACTTAACACCTTCGAATATAATGATTTTCTCAAAGAAGGTTCTGGCTATTTCCGGTGTCAAAGTATCAAACTCGCTATATTTGTCTACCAGCCGGAGAAAACTGTCGCTCTTCTCGTTTTGTGTTTGTATCGACATAACTTCATTTTTCAGTTGGATGAAACTGTTTCTTAATTCTGCCTGCTCTTTCTCATAATCAGCCGACATTTTTGAGAAACGCTCATCACTGATCTTTCCAGTTACATTATCCTCATACAACCGCGAGATGATTCTATCAAGTGCGGCAATTCTGGATTCGGCAGCATCGCAGTCCTTACGCGCTCTCTTTAGTTTTTGTTCGGCTGCCTTGCTTGTATTCTGCTAATTTTTGCAATGAATTCTTCCCTGTCATTTATCGCAAAACCTATAACAGTCCGCAGTTCCCGCACCGCAAGTTCTTCGATTATGTCAATTTGGATTCTATGCGCAGTACAAGAAACGGGTCTATCATCCGAGCGGTATTTACTGCATATAAAGTAATGGCAGCTGCGCGGCCGCGATCTGGTTTGCGATATATGCATTTTGTGTCCACAATCTCCGCAATACAGGAGTCCATTTAATGACCCAGGTTCGCCCATTTTACTGGGTTTGCGTCGTCCATTACAGAGTTTTTGTGCTGTTTCAAATGTTTCTTTATCAATAATTGGACTATGCTTATTCTCAAAAACGAACCATTCACTTGGCGGCAACTTGTTTTTTCGATGATCCTTGTATGATTTTTTAACACACTTATTTCTAATCAATGTACCTATGTACATAGGATTAGTTAAAATACTAGTAACAAGACCACATGACCAACCTGTTGATTCACGTGTGGAAAGTTCAGGATGACGGGATTTATAAAGCATAAAAGGTGTTAATACTCTCCGTTCGTTGAGTATTTTAGCGATTCGCGACCTTGGTGTTCCTGCAATTAACAATGAAAACATCTCACTAACAATCGGTGCGGTTTCTTCATCTATCATAATTTGCCCTGGCTGATCAGGACATTGTATATAACCATATGGTAATCTTGCTAAGGTGTGATAGTTACCAGCTTGTGACTTAGCTTTTAGTACCGCGCGTATTTTCTTACTTGTATCCTTTGCGTACCATTCGTTAATTATATTTCTAAAAGGAGTGAAGTCGTTGTACCAATTCAGTGCACTTCATTTAGCTATAAAGCGTGGTCTAAGACGCGAGGCTGAGGGGAACATTGAGGGCACAATAAAGGAGTTAGCTATTATTAGTAAAGAGGAAGCAGATGAAAGGCTTAATTCTGCATTAGTTATACAGTTAAGAAAATTAGCAGAGAAGTTTGAATGGCAGATATTCGATACTTATAATCAAGAGGAAGAGAAAGATGTTCATAAAAAAGAACTAGAAGATATTCTTTGCAGCATTGCGTTTTGTAAGATTTATGGTGAAAAACTTCCAATATCAATAGCACTCAGAATGTTTGGATCGGTTAACGATCTATCAACACGCATTTTTAGAGCAATTATGAGCAACTCATTATTATTACATTCAAGTAATTTGGATGGAGAACCAGCTGTTGAAATTAGAAGTGAGTTAGAAGCTAAATTATTATTAGATTTATACAATAGAAACCATATGGATGTATTGACTAATATAATCGATCATATTTCACCAAGTGGTGATCGATCTGAAATAACAGCTATACAGAATATGCTCCGACGAATTGGCCCGAATAATTTCAGAGCTAACGTTTCACTGTGGAGAAATGACAATCAGGAATTTGATAGCCTAATTGAAAATCTTAGTCAATTTAGAAGAAAAGGTGGTTGCTATGATTTGATCATACCTGAAATTACGCTTGCAAGAGAAGTGAGTGTACGTGGTGAATGGCTTAATGATAGCGAAAGAATAACAAGACTAAATAATCTACGAGTTTTGGCAGAATCATATATTAATGATTTAGTCTCAGATGAGATGAATGCGTCAAAAGCAAATCTCTACGTAGAATGGGCTTTGTTGTGTAACCGTATTTCTGAATTTGCAGGTACTCCGTCAGCAGATTATTCATTCATGGGTATTGAAAGAAAAATGAAACAAGTAATTGATAAGTACCCTAAAAACGCTTTTGCTTATACAGCATATTTATGGGCTGGTGTATATGCAATTGAAAGCATGACCGATGAAGATAATAAAATCCACTCTTTAAAAAAATTGGGTGAAACACGAGACTTAGTCGAAAATGAATTTAAGGATGCTAGATTCGATGACAATTCTTCAACAAAGTTTGATGAAAATGTACTAGCTAAGATCGATACATTAATCGATAAAATCAGTCTTAATGAGGATAGATTCGAAAAAAGTATTGAAGATGGTAAGGCGTATGGTTTATACTTTAAAGTAAAACAAATCAGCGGTATTGGAAAGAACAGGATATATTTCAATAAGCCTTTGACAGGTAGTGCAACTTCTCTCAAAAAGTGTCGTGAAATACTTGCATTGTTGAATGATGAAAAGTATAGAGCAATAGTTGAAAAAGATTCTGCTTGTATGTATATGTTTGTAAACACCTTATGGCTCTGTTCAAGTAAGAAGCCAACAATTCCTCAAAAAGAACATGAATGTATCGGTTTAGCTATTGAGTCGTGGATTGATATATATAATGCAGCAGAAATATATCTAGATGAATTATGTATTTTTAGACCTCCTATGATTGTTTACCTTTTAGCACTGTGCAGTGCACACATTCCTGAGAAACGCCATGAATGTCAAAAACTCTTTGAAGAATTAAGAAAAGCATTAACAGCAGAGAAGAGAGCATTATATAGTATTTGTAATCAAAATGGAGAACCACTTAAATTTACAGGTAGGTTACGCGGACATTATAATGTTGAAAGAAATCAAGGCTACATGACTATTTCAGACTCGGGTTTTTCAAATGAGATATTCTTTCGTGCTGAAAAAATTGGGAGGCTTGCAAATCAACTGAAAGACAACGAGATATTCTATGACATATCAGTTTCTACATCATTTTCCGGATTCCAAATATATAGGCAGTGAGGAAAAAGTTATGGAAACAATATCATCATATTTAGTTAATAACTTATCAGAATGGAATAAAAAATGTAAACGGCCTAGTCTATTTTTTGCTGATGAATTTCATACCAAGATAGTTCCTAATAATGCACCGATCGAAATGATATTTTGGTATGATATAATTAATATTTATTCATTGTTTGTCGATTGCATGCCGTATCTTTATAAAACATTTAAGAAATATTATAATTCAGCAAGAAATCTTACTGAAACAAAACCATTGCTCGACATTATGAGTGCAAAAAATATCGATAACAATGCGATTTTAAGTAATAATGATAGAGCATTTTGTAATAGCTATATAAACGCAATTAGAGAGCTACGCAGTAGCTTTTGTCATAACAAAATCTGTAGTTTTTATGAGTCTGATAAGGTATGTAGAGGATTAGGACCACAAAAAGACAACTGGTGTGTGTTCCCGCACTTAAAAAGTAACAACAATTCTGCTTTTAATTATAAAAACTCATACAAATTACTCACCGCCAGATCTGTAAAATTAATTGATATATTAAATAATGCGATAAGCAAGTTTATCGAAAATTGTTCGGATTCTGATGAGTTAGAATGGTCAAAAAATTTGGCTTCATGGTATCTTGGCTCTTATGATATATTGAACCGTGCGTTAATCCATAAGTGTAATACTGAAGGAGAAAAGAAAATAATAATCGAATCATGGAAAAATCAACTATTGTCAACAAAAATTACTGAAAATATCATTAGCGAGTGTTTTGATGAATTAACAAATGCGATTTATGATCATTACAGACCTGCGACGCCTGAAGGTGTTCTAGGAGTTTTTTTGGAGAGATTTATTTAATTCCGGTATGGTGACTTATCTAACTAGATGTTTATTAAAACAAATAAATGCTAATCTCATACATATATACACTAAGATTTTTGTTATCCTTAATTACAGCACACATTCTTGTGGCCAGCGATCTCAGAGATTGTCCTCGGATCAACGCCTGAGTAATTCATCTCTGTAAAGCATGAGTGGCGCAACGGATGAACCGTCACCCTCTTCACATCCATGTCTTTCAGCATCCGCTCTAACGTCCGAACGGTGTTGTCCATCTGGATGCAGGTTCCCACCCTGCTGGCAAATACCCACATCCCCTTCGCACCGGGCAATACACCTTTCCATCCCTTATTCTGATTCTCGTGACGCTGCACAACCAGCTGTTCCTGTAACAACTCAACCGCATCATCGTTCAGTGGGACATCACGGTCGCTGTTGGTCGTCTTTGTCGGAGCGATCACAAGCGATTGGTGTTTGGCCTTGATGCCATTCTCAACCAATTTCTGGTAGTGAGCAGTCCGTTTGATATGGATGAGCCTGTTTTTGAAGTCGACGTCCGCCCATTGCAGCCCCGCGATCTCTGCCGCGCGAAGACCGGTGTGCAGGATAAACTCGCAAATCCTGCCATGCGTGGAATCCGGAAACTCACCCAGCACAACCTCGACCTCGTCATGATCAAGATGCTTTACCTCTTCCTGACGCAGCGGCGGCAGTTCAACTTTATCGCATGGATTCGAGTTTATCATACTTAATTGCGCCGCCTTCTTCAGACATCCCGTCTTCGGCTCCATGATTTTCCGCACAGTGGAGGATTTCTTGCCTTCTTTGCTCAATTGATTGAAGAACGACTGAATGCGCGGCGGTTCCAACTTCTGTAGTCTAACACGTCCAAACGCTGGAATCAAGTGCTTTTCGATATTTTGTAGATGGGTTTTTCTTGTTTGCTGGCTATTCCATCTGGGTTCACCATAAAGCTTAAACCAGTTCATCACCCATGTTTTGAATGTGACCTTTTCCGGTGAAACATAGACACCTGTGTTCATTTGATGAACAATATTCTGGATCTTCTTCGCGCATTCCGTTTGTGAGCGGCCCATAACTGTTTTGAGTACCCGCTCGCCAGTCTTGTCATAGGCGGTGTAGTGCGCTTGCCAGCGTCCGTCCTTGCGGACACAAGGCATGCCGCCCTCGCCGTTTGCACGTCGTTTAGGCATAGTCGTTTCCCTCCCTCGAAAAAATCTCTTCCTATCTTATAAAGCCATAATAAGTCGCGTTAGTCAAGCTCTTTACTTGCGAGTAACCATTCTTCCAGCGCGGCTATTTTGATGAGTCGTACACGTGGGCTGAGGGTAATTACTGGGAATTCCGGTTCGAGTAGCATTACACGAGCGGTTTCGACACCGATATTCAGATATTTCGCTAGCTCCTGATAACCGCGCAGGTAAAGGGGATCGTTCATAATTCACCTCACAAAGAGTTAAGTAGTGTGATCAACTGCTGCATAACCACAGCGCGTGGACTGCCTATACTCAACGGAACCCAAACAGGCAGCGTACCTTGCCTGGCACTGCCCTCTTTCCTTGAGTGTTGCAACACAAGGATATCACAGAGTTCAGTCTCGGGCACCTTTTTCGTTATTCCCATCCGGCCTTTATTCCGATCGTTGGAAATTCTTGGTGGGATGGAGTATACAATAAGAAATTCATATATCGAACGCCTTCATTGCAATAGAATTGTTAAGCAAGAAAGAATACCCGAGATCACCAGTAAGGCAATAGAATTTTTCCACGATACGGGTTTTGATGACATTGCCACAAACGGCAAACCATCAATTCATTCTGATAAGTATGGTTTACTGGCTACAAAGTACCCAGCGTCTTGGAGTGCACTTTTACATCTAGCTACAATGAAAAGCAGAGAAATAGATTATGATAAGATCATCATTAACCCGACACCTGATATTATCAAGACACGTAACCAAGCCTATCGAATAGGAGGGATATTTTCAGATACGACTGCATATGAAGATGGATATTCGTTAGACATAGGTCAGAGATTGGCTTCTGTATTAAGAGAAGTTATTGATAGAAAGATACCATTCGCTATGTCCGACTTTCGTGTTACACGAAATATAAGCAAACTGCTTTTATTAATGGAACTGCTTCTCTATGAAGGCATCCCAATCGCAACACCGAACTACTATATTGAAAATGGGCATGTAGAAAAACGAGATAATATAATTAAAGCGGGACACGATATCGTTGACTTGCATAGAAGCACACTTACCCTAGACGGTCTTGGAAAGAAACACATGGAAGCCCTTTCTGAATATAGAAAACAACTTGGCTGGTAGGTAAGGTGCACTCCTTGGGAGCCCCGGTATCCCATGTATCCCCGACGTTGATATTTCTAGCTTTTTTGGGGATACGTGGGTTGGCAGGTATACCCGCTATACACTATTGATTGATTCATCAATATATGTTATAGTGTCATGCATGGGGTTAGCTGCAAGTAATAAAGACAAAGGGGTTATGTATGAATAAGGACATAGCATATTCACGTGCGCAGGAAAGCCTAGTAAACTTCCACGAAGTCTACCCAGACAACGCTTCTTCACCTATCTCTTTGGAAGTTATTGAGCGTGATAGGTTTCTCTCAAGGCTTATTGAGATAGAGTCGAACTATCCAAATAAAGACGACGCTAAAGCTACGATGGAAGACTCGTTCAGCGGTTGCGATGCTGCTACTATTCGCAAGCCTGACATGAACTATGTTGTAGTCTCATTTACGCCAGAAGATGCGGAAGTATATATTGCTATCAGAACTTATCATGAGCTTGCTCATATATACAGTATGGCCGAGCAGGACAGTGAGCATCCGATTACTGACGATATGCTAAAAGGTGATGCGTTAGTAGGCTTTTTATTCTGGAAAGAGTTTATTGCCGACTATATTGGCCTTAATGCTTTACATCATTACCTCAATAGATTTGCTATTGATAGTGATGATGCTAAATATTATATTAAAGAAAACTTACATAGGATTGCTAAAGAATATTATCTCGGGAATAATAGTGTTGTCTCCGGATTAGCAAATCTTATAGCGTTCATCCTGAATTTGGATGACTATGCTCAAAACAGGAGTAAAGTTAGGATACCAATAAATCGACATACCAGTTCCGGAGTAAAAGCGAGAGGCTGTATATCATCGATTCTGGATATACTGCAGAAGCAGTTTGAAACGGATAGCTATATGGTTATAAACTATGATTGTCTTTACAGTCTTGGAAATTTAACAATAGATACATTGCTTTATCTCAGTGATTACGCCGATGAACATGATTGGTAATAGAGATGGAGGGTGTAAGTGATGATTGACCCAATTGCGCTAAAAGAAATAGCGAAGGGCTATGAAAATGAGAACATTAAGTTCAGAACATTCCTGAAAAACCATGCAAAACAGGATGAGCTGGATGAACAGTTTGCAACGCTGCATAACGAATTGTTTGCTAGTTATGACTGCTGCAAATGTCATAACTGCTGCGAGTTCTACTCTATCGAAGTCGATAGCAGTGATATAGCAAGAGCGGCAGGCTTTTTAGATATGACAACTGAAGTTTTTACAGATAAGTACACCAAAGATGGTGAAATCAAAGCACCATGCCCGTTTTTGCAGGATAGTGGGAGATGTCGGATTCAACCAGTTAAGCCAGACGAGTGCGTCGGCTATCCATATACAGATAAGCCAGACCGGATGGCTGGTCTTATGGGCGTTATCAACTTTGCCGAGGTATGTCCTGTAGTATTTGAGATAGTTCAGCAGTTAAAAAGAATCTACGGTTTCAGGGGGCGAAGGTTACCGATATAGTGCGTAATCGCACGACATTCGGGCAAGGGTTCGCGTCGTATTCGGGCAAGAGCCGCGAAGTACTCGGGCAAGTAGCATCGAAGAATGTGGGTAGTTGTACGCCGCCTTCACTGGAAAATAGCCCCGGCATCCTAACCCGCTCCCTGCCGTCCGTCGGGATTGGTGTAGGTTTGAGTAAGCTACAGGGGAATATCGAACCAGCGCCAAACCTCTCATGGAGATGGTAGACGCTATCCTCTAACCGCTCGCGCTTTATCATGGTCTCTATCTCGCCGAGGAAATCCAGCTGGTAGGATTCCTTATGAGGTATTAACGATATAGCACGGACGGTGACGGCGCGGACGAAGGGTCAGCCTCTTTTCTCACGGATGCCAGTATTCCGATATCGTTTCGCGAATCAGCTGAACATAGCGGCGGACTTTTTCAGATCCTTGACCGATTTTATAGACATCGCGCTGCGATATTTCTAGAAGGCATCCGCGAGAGGCAATGGCTGTTTCCTTGAGATGAGCGCGGACGGCATCTTCGTCCAGCGTGGTTCCGACACCGAGCAGGTTAGGGGTGGGCTTACGTAGGTACACGATTTTCTTGCCGCGTAGAATGTCACCCATTACTCGCTCGTCACACCAGGGCGAGATAGAAAGTTTACGAAGATTTTTGTATTGATCCACGCCGTCCTTCCAGATGGCGTGCACGGATTCACAGCATCCATAGGATAAGAGTCCGAACATGTCCGAAACCTTCTTATAGTTGGGTGTGACGAATTCACTATACATAGCGGGAGAAATACCTGCTGTCTCCTGAGAATCCAGATATAGCCACTGATCCGAGAGTGTGAACCGATCTTTTTGCGCGGGCAGATCATCCGTAAAGCAATATGTCCCTTGGTTCAGATGCTGATCATAGGTAAGCGGCATCAGGATGTTTTCCGATTCCATCAACTTGAAGAAGGCGCAATAATCGTCTGTCAACATGGACAGCATTTGATGAAAGCGATCCGGGGCGTCGATCATCGCCGTATACATGTTTTCCATGCCCATGAGTCGGATAACATTCTGCATCGGACTTGCGCCTTGCGCGTTGTTTTCTAAACGAACCGGGAGAATATCGCCGAATAGCTCACTTAATTCGTCAACGCTTCGGAGGGAAGCTTCCCGATCGATGCTAAAGCGCGAGGGGCCAAGCAGATGAAAATCCTCCTCCAGGTCGTTCAGCAGCGGTATAAAATGAAAGCCCAGACCGTCCTGGTTATGACCCGCATGCTCGACTATCGGCTCTAAGCCGAATGGCTGGAAGTTGCATTGTATCGGTATACCGATATGATCACGGACAACGGTATCGTCGTCAAACTGTTCGTGATTCATAATATTAAAAAGCAGCATCCCCTCAATCTTTCGAGCTTCCTCGCTTTCGCAGCGTAGGCGCTGTGGGAGCAGTTCATTTGCGAACGTCCAGAGTTCAACAGTGACCATAGGCCGTGCGCTTGAATCAAACGAACCGACATGTTTCCATTCATGATATAAGGCGCGCATCTTTTCCGAATGCGCAAATTCGGTTTGTTTTTTGGCGAGATCACGAATGATCTGGTGATCTCTAGCGCTGATGAGTTCCATGCTGGTGGACCTCCTAATTATGAATGTATCGGCGATCGGGTTTGGGCGCACTGTATGCGGACAACCGCTTCATCGCTAAGCAGACCGTACATGAAACCGCATGCGAAACCCGCATGCACTTGGGCTGTGTGTTTACACGCCATCCCTCCTACCTGTTTTCGACTGACATTATCAAAATGGAACGACTATGTCAAGTGCAGACAAAAGGTTGTTTAGCAAGGAATAATCGAATAATTAGTCCGCGCTATGCCGAAACTTATTGCGGTTGGATAATCGCCGCAAGGAAGTGCGGGTTACGCAGAACACTTAAAAAAAGTTCTTACGCACTTCTTTCACCTGAAAATTCATTGATTTTGCTGAGTTTTGGATAGATCAGGTGAAAGAAGCTATGAGGGAGCGCTCGGATCGCACCGTCTTTGACAACCCAATTACCTTAGAGCCTGTTCAAAATCTTCTCAAAAGGAGAGCAATAAATGCCATTATAGTAATTTGGCAAGAATTATGCATTTTACGTTCACAATTCTTCCAAAGACGTCTAGCTTTATCCAACCAGCCAAAAGTTCGCTCCACTACCCATCTTTTTGGTATAACGGCGAATGTATGTAATTCATTGCGCTTTACGACTTCTACCCCAGCTCCACATATTTCTTTTACTGTATTCGCAAAGTTTTCTCCTGAATATCCACCATCCACAAGAAACTTCTTTACAGATGACAGGTTATCCAGATTAACCGTGAGCATTTCAATAGCGCCTTGTCTATCTGTTACATCCGCTTTTGTGACTATAATAGCGTGAGGCAAACCTTGTGTATCAACAACAATATGACGCTTGATGCCTGATACTTTTTTCCCTGCGTCGTATCCTTTTTCTTCGGCGCAATCTGCATTTTGTACGCTTTGTGCGTCAATGATACCGAATGTCGTTTTGTCTTTGCGTAAATCTTCGTTGCGTATCATAGTTACCAATTTATTTTAACACTTGAGACAGCAACGTTGTACCATCCTCCTTCTTCGTCGCCCATACATCATAATAGTACCGAACAATTCCCATCTTGGGGAAATCTGCCGGTATCATTCTCCATTGACAGCCGCTTTTGATCAGGTAAAGTATCGCACAGAAGACATCGTATAAATCTACCTCGCGAGGTTTTGTCGTTTTCTTTGCATTTTCCAGCTCTTCCCGGATTATCTCGAATTCTTCCCTTGTTATGTCGCTTGGATAGTTGTGCATCTCTATCCCTCCTTCATGGCATATTATACCATTTGCTAGAGATTCTGAACAGGCTCTTATGCTGGCATCTCTCATGCCGACGGGAGCAAGCAACACCAAGCCGCGGATGCGCCTCGACACCGATGGAGTTTAGCATCGGCACGTAGGGCACCGCTGCCCTATTTTTGGCATCCGTATCGGCTCACGATGTGCATGAATTTTTACGCTATGCCAGATAACCCATAATTCGAAGCATATTGTTCTCTTGAATTACGAAACACCGACTCATGAAGCAATTTAGCGCTTTGCTGTAATTCATCGGTCGTTATTACTGTGTGGTTAACTTTTACTGGTTTGGGGACAGGGGGAGCCATATTTCCTCAAACTATAACTATTAATTCTTGTTCAGTTAGAACACTAACCATATCCTTATCAATATAGCTTTTATGCTTCATGTAAGCAGCTGTCTTTTCCCCACCCGCCTCAACAACAATATAATCGGTAAAGCATGGCATATAATCGACAGGGATACCTCCAGCCTCATAAACGAGCCTCTTTAGCAGCTTTTTGCCCTTTGAAAATGTTCCAACAAAGCCTACATATTTTGGGTCAAATGGTTGTCTCATAACGCACCTCCCCATATCAGCTTACAACATAATCGCTGAAAGCGGAACAGTAATGTCGCTGGGATGTTTTACCAACATTGGATGGCTCTTTTATGGTATTATTATTATAACAACTGTTCCGCCTTTTTCTCGCTGCGGTGTCAGACTAATTTTGGCTTGACTGCCGTATCTCAATCGCAACCGTTCTGCTATGCTGTACAGACCGTAGGATTGATCAGGCAGATCTCTTTGGAATATTGCTGCACATTCGCCATTGGATAGTCCGACTCCATTATCTTCAATTAAGATCCGAATGCGATCCGACAGAGCATCCCTTGTAACCTGAATAGATACCATGCCATATGCAAGTCCAGCAAAACCGTGTACAAATGCGTTTTCTACCACGGGTTGAAGCAGCATGTTAGGGATGAGGACATCCAATAATTCATCTTCAGCTTGTATATTCAGGTCAACATGTAGAATACCGCGCATATTCTGCAATGCGACATATCTTTTGACATGCAGCAACTCATCGGATATAGATGCTTCTTCACGACCCGGCTGAAGACTGATCCTGTAAAAGTCGGACATAGCCTTTATCATTACGCAGACTTTGTCGGCATGATAGTCCATGGCTGTCCACAATATGCTGTTCAGTGTGTTATACATAAAGTGAGGGTTGATCTGCGATTGAAGCAGTCTAATGTGCATGCGCCTTTCTGTATCGGCCATCTGGCTGTTTTTCTCGATCAGCTCTTGCAGGCGCTCGAGCATCAGGTTGAAGTGCTGCTCAATGCTGCCTATTTCGTCGTTACGTGCAGCGGGCAGCCGCGCGGTCATTTCACCATTCTTAACGCGTGACATGGTCTGTACAATTCTATTGATTCTATGCACTATATTACGATACAGACCTGAAGCCAACAGTAAAGCAGTTATCAACAATGCTAAAACAATGGTGAATGTAAACGCAGCGGTTTGCTGAACGCTCTGCCGGTATGTTTGCTGTGGCAGCAGCATCACAAGCCGCCAATCGGTCGGTGAGATTTCCTGCGTCAGTGTCAATGTGGAACCATGTCCACTACGGTAATCCTCCCAAAGAGGTTCTGGATCGCTGACACTGCCGCCTTGAGCGATAATGTTACCATGTGCATCACATAATGTCAGTAGAGACTCTCCGGTAAAATCTGATGACTCCAGTATTCTGTTGTAATCGGAAATTTCTTGGGCGATCACTACATAACCAAACAGTTGTTCATAATTACGCGTATCGCGTATCATGCGTATATAAGTAATACTATCATATGAAAACGGACTGGTAGTATTATTGATGTGGGTTTGCGCAAGCCACATTGGTTCTATCTCTCCTTGTTTTTCTGATAATGCGATATCATATTGTTGGAGCATGACATCGAAATCATGCAGTGTTATGCAGGTAAAGCTATTGTTTGACAGCCATTGTTGGTATACTGGAAATACCAAACGAATATTCTGTATAAGCGGATTGGACTCGTAACCGCTTAGTTGGTGACGCAAAGCATACACATCATCAAGCCGTTCAGCCGCAGTGTATTCGCTTAATGTTTTATTGAATATCTCCTGGATTCTTGTATCTGAAGCGATCAGATCAGCAGCATTGACGGTTTCGGTCAGCATGCTTTCTATTGCGTGGGATGCCTGCTGTATTGACATCTCTCCAGCACTGATGCTAACCTTCGCATATGCGTTCACAGTATTCCGATACATTAATAAGCTAATCGCAGCCAACGGTAATAATACTATAACACAAGAAATCAGCAGTAGCTGCTGCCAAATTTTCAGTGTGCTGCGTTTGAATGCCATGCTGTCCCACCTCATCTTTTCCTGAATTCTGAAGGTGTCATGTTCATAATCTTTTGATAGACCTTTGAGAAATGGCGCGCGTCCTGATATCCCACAGCGGATGCTACAGCTTGAATGGACAAAGCCGGATCTCGCAGCAGCGCGTTAGCTGCTTCAACGCGGCATAGCATCAGATAATAACTGATTGTATAACCGGTTTCTTTACGGAATAACATACTCAGGTAATTGGGGGTAAAGTAGAACATTTGAGCAAGCAACGCAACAGTCAAATCTTCCATATAACGGCTTTCAACCTGCCGCATAACATCCTTGATCACGCGAGACGGTTGTAATTTATCAGCTTGAATGCCCTGCGGTTCAATAACCTGTGCGACTGCGTGGTTGAGCACATATATAAGTTCTTGCAGATCCACTGGCTTCTCTAGAAAATCGAGAGCTTTCAGCTTTATTGCGCTTCGATAGTCGCTTGGTTGCGCAAATGCGCTCATGAATATAAAGTGGCAGTTCGGAAGCGCTTCGTGCAGCTGCACCGCAGCATCCAAACCGTGAACGCAGGGCATGCGAAGATCAGTCAATAGGATATCAGGCTGGTGCTTTTTGCACAGATTGAGAGCTTCCTGTCCGTCGGATGCAACGCCAGCAACTTCCAGACCGAGTGATTCCCATGGAATGTGTTTTAATATTCCCTGTATAAAGATAGAATCATCATCCGCCAATATGATGCGCAGCATATTCGACCTCCCTCTATTGATTATGTGATATAATTCTACCACGCGTTCAGAACTCCTATCCGAATTTGTATCATGATAGAAAAGCACACAAAAGAATAGATTTACCGCAGTGCGGTTTATTGAGCTTTCCTGTATACTATTTGACAGACAGAGCGTGAAAGGAGCGGATCCAAATGCGCGGAACACAGTTGTCCGGTAGGCGGTATTTTCGAGCGAACTGGGATCTGTATCTGCTGTTGGCGCCTGCTGTACTCACGACGCTTTTATTTAAGTACGTACCAATGGGCGGCTTGATAATAGCGTTCCAAAATTACAATATCTTTGACGGAGTTGCGGCAAGTCCGTTCGTAGGGCTGCGTCATTTTGTGAAGCTGTTTCAAGATAGGAATTTCTACCGCACGCTGAGCAATTCATTCATTATCAGCATGTATAAACTTATATTCATCTTTCCGCTGCCGATTGCGCTGGCTATCCTGCTCAATGAAGTGCGCTGTCTTCTCTTTAAGCGCACTGTGCAAACGTTGGTATATCTTCCGCATTTCCTGTCCTGGTCGATTGTATATGGAATATTCTACGCTTTGCTCATGCTCGATGGTCCGGTAAATGATCTGCGCGCAGCGATTGGTATGTCGCGCATTCCTTTCTTTGTAAACCCGTCCGTTTTCCGATCGATACTTGTTGTATCAGACGCATGGAAAGGAGTCGGATGGGGATGTATCGTTTACCTGGCCGCTCTGACAGCAATTGATCCGCAGCTCTATGAAGCATCACGCATGGACGGCGCGGGAAAGCTACGGCAAATATGGCACATAACGCTACCCGGTATCCGATCTTCTGTTGTGATAATGCTCGTACTGCGTCTTGGCAGTTTGATCAACGCCGGGTTCGATCAGGTCTTCATTATGTATAACCCGACTGTATACAATGTTGCTGATATATTGGATACCTATGTGTACCGAACCGGACTCGGTCAGCAGAATTTCTCGTATGCGTCCGCTGTCGGTCTATTTAACTCAATAGTGAGTTTGATATTGGTGCTGTCTAGTAACACAGTCGCAAAGAAATGGTTTGGTCATTCGATTTGGTAATCCGTGGCAAATCAAACGACGGAGGTGAGTGAAGTGCGAAGCACCGGCGGAGAGCGGGTATTCTATGTATTCAACTACATTGTGCTGACAACGGTCGGTTTGTGTACAATGCTGCCATTTGTGCATGTTGTGTCTACATCGCTCAGCGAAAGCCGATTTGTGATTTCCGGGAGCGTGTCTCTATGGCCGCGCGGATTAACGCTGGATGCATATCGTTTTGCGTTTGCCAATACGCCTGTGATAACGGCGTTTAAGAATACGTCCATCATTACGTTTGTCGGTACTATATTATCGCTGCTGGTCGAATCTGCTGCAGCATATCCATTGTCAATAATATCGCTGCGCGGAAGAAAGCAAATCATGTATTATTTCATATTTACCATGCTGTTTTCCAGCGGATTGATCCCAGGATTTCTGCTGATGCGAACTCTGAATCTACTAAATAACCTGTGGTCTATGATACTACCGCATCTTGTAAGCGTGTTCAATTTAATATTATTAAAGAACTATTATGAAGGCCTGCCGGATTCCATCCGTGAATCGGCGCATATGGATGGGGCTAACAACATTACTGTTTGGCGCGCCGTTGTACTGCCGATGTCAACGCCCATACTGGCAACGGTCGCGTTGTTTTCCGCCGTTGGATTCTGGAATTCATACTTCAACGCCATGCTGTATCTATCCGATTCCAGAAAAATCACGCTGCAGTTGTTCCTCGTTAACCTCGTCCGCCAAGCCGATCTGACCGATTCGATCACCTCTGAAATTATTGTGCCGTCACAGACGGTGCGCGCGGCAGCTGTGATCATCGGGGTTGCTCCTATACTGATGGTATACCCGTTCATACAGCGCTACTTTGTAACAGGTATAACACTGGGATCCGTTAAGGGTTGAAGCGTGAAGCGGCGCTTATTTCACCGCATTGCGTTTTCACATAGTGCGAAACCAAATATAAGGAGGGTCTTTCTATGAAACGTATGGTGATCTCGCTGCTGTTGGTACTATGTCTGCTTTCTATGTCCAGTCTGGCGCTGGCGGCCGAAAAGCCTGTTTTGCGCTACCTGGGGCGCGACGCAACATTTGATCTTGCCAACAGCCCAATGATCCCGATCTTGGAGGAATTGACGGGCTATAAGGTGGAGTATGAGGCTCTTCCGGTTGGAGGCGAGGGGCTCACGAAACTGATGCTGCTTCTGTCCTCTGGTACCTCTTATGACATAGTCAATTCCAACACCAATCATTTTGACAATGCGCTGGCCGCGCACGCGGTAACGTCACTCGAAGATCTGCTGCCGCTCGCTCCAGCGCTGTTGGAAGCGGTGCCTGCAGACAGCACAAGTTGGGCGCGCGTGCAAGGCGAGGATGGCAAAACATACGGCATCCCGCAGCTTAGTCCGACCGGCGGTCCGGTAAACGCGATAATCGTCCGTCAGGATATTCTTGATGCGCTTGGGCTTGCAACTCCGACAACTCCGGACGAGCTGTATACAGTTCTAACTGCAATCAAAGCGGCGTACCCGGAAATGATTCCTCTGACGACATCGGACGTTTTTGATCTCCCCGCAGTAATCAGCGCGTTCGGATCAAATGCCGGATGGACCCATACGGATGGCAAATATGTCCCACTGCAGTTAAGTCCTAAGTACCGCGAATACATCGCATATGTACGCAAACTCTATGAGGATGGATTGCTGGACGCTGAATTCCCGGCGAATGATCAATCGACGCGTCTGTCCAAGTTCTCATCCGGTAAAGCCGCAATGAGCTTCTTTCAAAGTTCAGAAGGGCCCGGATTCTACAGCGCTCTGGCAGAGGCAGTTCCGGAATCGAAGATTTCATACCTGCCTTTCCTGAAAAACGCGGACGGCGCTGCGGAAGTACAAGTCAACATCGGATTGGAGAAGATATCTTTCATACCGCGTACGTCAGCGAACCCGCAAGCTGCGATGGACTGGATAAACCAATTCATGCTCAACTTCAAAGAAATCTACATCGGGCCGGAAGGTGTTGACCATGAAATTGTGAACGGAGAATACCGTCCGATTATGCCGGCATTTGCGGTCCATGATACGGTTTGGTGGTTCATGCCTGCCGTGGTAGAGGAAAGCGTGGATCAATGGTGGAAAGCCCGTGTTCGCAAGAGCGCGGAAGTGGAGCGCGGCTATATGGACACGTTCCAAGTCAAGGCTCAGAAAGGGCTGTCAATCAGCAACGATCCTCTGGCTATGGCACAGCCAAACGAAGAGCTGGCGAAACTTTCAACGGTTGCGGGATCTAACTGGATCAACGAGATGGTTAAAATCGTTACCGGCGCTATCCCGATGGAAGCATATGAAACTGCCGTTGATAATTGGAAAGCGGACGGCGGCGACCGCATTACTGAGATAGTCAATGAGCTACTGAAAGACTGATTATAGTTACACAATAATAGATGGGCGGGTTAATATCCCCGCCCATTCTATGCGCATTAGGATGGTTAAATGACGATGAAAGTATAGAAGGTGAATGCGGTTGAGTACAATCTGGGAAGCGGCGAAAGAAATACAAGTCTACGGCGAAGTGGACGTCGCGGTTGCAGGAGGTGGACCGGCGGGTGTTTGCGCGGCACTGGCAGCGGCACGATTGGGTATGCGCGTCGTGTTGATAGAGCAAATGGGGTTTCTAGGCGGTGTCAACACTGCGGCGGGCGTCAACGGTATAGGCGGATGGCAGCATGACCTGGATGGGAGACCGCTTGTGGCGGGTATTGCTCAGGAAATAATGGTCAAGCTGTCGGAGATAGAGGGAAGCGATCCCGAAGTGATTCGTGATGTGTTCCGTATACGAGAAGATCGCCCAACATACCGTGAAGGTGGTTTGGGATGCTATTGGATCCGTTCTAATCCGGAGATGATGAAGCTGCTGCTTGACCGTATGCTAAGGGACGCCGGAGTTCGTGTAGTTTTGCACGCCGGAGCTGTAGCTCCGATTATGACTGAGAATAAAGTATCCGGCTTATACATGGAAAGCAAATCCGGGCGGCAGGCTGTACTGGCGAAGGTCACGATCGATTGTACTGGCGACGGCGATATTGCGGCCCGCGCTGGCGCGCCATTCGAGTTAGGCCGTCCGCAGGATGGATACTGCCAACCCATGAGCATGATATTCACCATTGGTGGTGGCAAGGAGGCAGAACTCCATTACAACCCGTGGGAAGATCAAAGTCATCTGCCGCCGTTGGCGAAGGATCGATATCGGCTTGCGGTGCGTCAGGCTCGCGAGCTTGGCGAAATTCGTTATAATCCAAATGATATTTTCTGCGCGGCGACGCCGCTCAATAGAAAACACTCGGATACGCTCAGCGTTAACTTTACGCGTATACAACGCCTTAACGCTGTCGATGCGGACGAACTCACACAGGCGGAAATGCAGGGCAGAGAACAGGTGTTTGAAGGTCTGCGTTTCATGCGCAAATATATAATAGGTAATGAAAACGCCTATCTGATATCAGTACCACCGATGATCGGGATCCGTGAAAGCCGCCGTATACTCGGCGACGCATACCTGACCGGAGATAATATCAAAACCGGAAAACGCTGGCCGGATACAATCGCCCGTGCGATATACATGATCGATACGCACAACCCAACGGCCATAGGTGAGCCGTCGCATCTTGAGTATTTGGATCAGCCATATGATATCCCTTACGGATGTCTGCTGCCCAGAGGCGTGGAAAGGCTATTGGTTGCAGGTCGATGTATATCCGGAGACACGATAGCATTGTCAAGTTTCAGGATACTTGCTACCTGCATGAATACCGGAGAGGCTGCGGGAACAGCAGCAGCATTGGCGGTATCGGGCAATACAACCCCGCGAGAGATAGATATACCACTGCTGCAATGTACGCTGACGAAACAAGGCGCGCACATATCACCCGCATTTGAATTAGCGCGGCAGCAGTCAGAGCAAACGGAAGGAGTATGAAAAATGGCGGAATCGAGTAAGTCCATCCTGTGGCTGTTTATTGCTCAGCGTGCAAATCCTGATCTTTGCTATGCCCTGCCTGCGACAGCTTGGGCGGCAGATTCGGCAGGCGTGAGTCTGGAATGTTATCTGGAATGCGAGCGGCAGGGCAATCTATTCGCTCAAACCGGTTCGACTGTGTTAGGCGGGCACCACCATCAGCAGTTTAACTATTTGCACGCGGTGTTTGATGTTAGGCTGCTGATACTGGGCAGTCAGAATGTGTTTGCCTCATCAAGCGCTCTATTCGGCGACGATGTGATGATCGATGCAGCTAGTCTCGATGAGTATTATGAGAAGCTGTTCTCACTGGCCGACGCACCAGCGTGCGCGCTATTCGCACCGACCGTTCTGCACAGAGAATCGGCAATTTCCAACGGAGACTTCAGCGGGACAATGCACAACGCACCGGCGGTCGATCAAACTGCACTTGATGTCTCTCCGTATCTGTATATGGATATATATTTTTCCAAGGCTGTAGCTTATCCGACAGAGGAAGCTGCGCGCAGGGCAGGCGCTTCGCTAAGCATCCCTGTTCATAGCCTTTGGGCTTCCAACCCGGATGATACGGACGATATTCGAGTTATTGATCAGGCTATTGTTCGGGATGACTATGGATCAATTACACTGCGTGCTGCGAAGCGATGGCAGTGTCAGGCGCAAGGGGTTGCATTCGGCGATCCGGATGCGATTCGAGCCCAGATTCCAACATTATGCCGTGAAAAACGTGTTGCTGTGTACGCTCCCGTCAGTCCAAAACCCGCGCAATCTGTTGAACTCGCTGCATACACAGAAAATGCGAGCGCCATAGCGTTAGAAACAGCACGCTTGGCACGGGCGATCGGAAATCCTGTGATGGTTGGTCGTCAAACAGGGGATGCTGATTTATTCGCTTGGGGTAAAGAAGGCGTCTCGCTGCAGATTATGGATCCCAATCGACCAGCATTTCCCATAGTTGCGACAATCAGACACAAGTGGGCGGATCTGCCCGGCGATATATGGGAGGATGAACCAGACGACGCGCAGCTGAGGCTATGGGCAAGCGAAGGGCGTGTGCTGTCATCGTTAGTTTTTCATTCCGGAGAGATGGCACATAATGAAGCGATGCTTAACTTGATTGACTTATGTTCTGCTGTGCAGCTGAAATTAGGCATCGCAACTCATCTTGCCAGATATAAAACCTGTCCGCAGCAGTGGGAATTGCTCCAAATCCCTATTGCACAGGGAGGGGTACGCGGTCGTATCGAACCAATTCTCCATAGCGGCGGGCTGGGGGTTATGGCGGAAGCTGACTGCCCACCGGAGGATTTTGCCTGGCATTGCAGGGAAGCACTGAAGGGTATTGCCGCCATCGCAGGCGAGCGGAATCTACCGCGCGGATACTATTTTTTCTGTGATACCGATCTGCCAACGCTGTCGCAAACGCGGCCAGGCTTGTATAGTAAATTGCAAGAGGTTGGACTGTCATATGGAATCAGCAGCGCGTTACCTGGCAGGAACCGTTTGCTGAATGCGCCAATACCTGTGCTCACCCAAACATCTCGCACGCAGTGTCAGGGCTCTCCGTTTATACGCATTACTACTCGTGAGGATGTCAGGGAGTCCGGATTTGCTGGTTCTCCGGGTTGGTTCATTGGCGTGCTTGACGCTCCGGTTATATCGTTCACAACCTATATATGGAAATATGGAAGCCGCTTCATGGAACTTGTGGACTTTATCACACGAGGTTCTATGATCAATGTACTGCCCAATACCATTGCGCGGTATGCTATTATCTTAGAAGATATGAAGACCATTCCAAAACGGTTAGTGTTATAACAACTAATGAAAAGGGCTTTGCTGCTATAACGTACTCGGCAAAGCCCCATGAGTTTGAGAGATATAGTCCGAACGTCACATGAAGTGCGAGGATTTGCCTTCTTTGACACACCCTGTTAAAGTTCTCAGGCGCCGTGGCGTCCTACCATCTGAGTCAATGGAAAGGCGGAGAATCTGTTATGGTTAGAAAACGTCGCTCGCACAATTGATCTCTTGATCTGCCAACCTATGACGGCAGGGTGGATGCCGTAACGTTCTGCAAATTTGCAACGATGCCAGACATGTACGCGTGGTAGGTTTCGGAGGAATAGTTGCAATGACGGCGGTGCCCGAGATGCGTGAGGATCCTCTGCATGTCAGCATCTAGGACGTCCGGGTGTGTGTGGGTCAGCTACGCGGGCGAGGTCGGCCAAAGCGTTATAGGCCGGTGTTCGGGATAGTAGCATACGCCCAAGGTTAGGCTTCCCGTACCCCACAAAATTTCTTTAGGCACTATGCTCGTGAAATGCCAAGAAATTTAGTGAAAACGCACAATCAATTTTATTTTGTCGGAAGGATCATTCTAGGGGATTCTGTATAATAATGGTGTTTATGCACTGTGCGATGCATAAAAACCAAAATCCCTACGTTAGGCGTCCGCAATCAGGCAATTCTACTCGGCAAAACACACGCACAACGTGTTTTGTGGGGTACGGGAAGAGGTTAGGCGGGGAAGGTTGAGGGAGTATTCGGACAGAGGACGCCTCCTTTGGATGTGAGATATCAGCGGATGTGGGCTTTCGACCAGTCGAACCAGCCCTTTTTCACCAAATACCAATAGGATGCCACAACAGACAGGAATGCGCAAGCGGCAAGGAGAAAAGTCAGCGAGGGTCGGTTTGCGTACAGGAAACCGCCCAGCACGCCAGTAGGCATCGTGATGAGCATCGACAGCAACTGGAAGGCGGACATCACGCCACTTCTGATGTCATCTCGGATGAGGGCATGAATACGTACCTGCAGGATGGTTCCCACGCATGCGTTGGCGAACCCACCCATGAGGATGTAGAGCAACGCAAGGGGGAGTACGGTCGAAGTCGAAGCAAGCGATATACCCAGCGCGCCGATAAATAGGAAAGTGAACGCCGTACCCAGCATACTGGTCTGTCGGTGGCTGCCCAGCCGAGGGATGATCAGGTATGTTGTGGCGAAGCTGGCGGTCGTCGTGATGATGGGGATCCAGCCGAGCATACGATCCGAAACGAGCAGACTCTGGGAAAGGAGAGGCAGGAAGTAGAGCGTTGCGATGGAACGCGCGAACATGACGACCGCTTCCATCAGGTACAGCGCAGTTAGTTCACACTCGCTTTTCACATAGCGCAGTGCGTCCAGCGTCGTGCGCAAGGCACGCATCAGAGAGAAAGGCGCGCTGTGTGTTTCGAGGTAACGTTCAGCGCCGATGGTCGTATCCCGCACGCCTTGATACAGACGCTTGGAGTAGACCCGCATGAAGTATGCGACGAGTATAGCGCCGATCTGGAGGCGATGTATTCCGCACTGGAAGAACACGGGATATTTGATGATGAAGATATAGAAAATATATACTATATCAACGAGATTACAATAAGTGATCCCGAGTGTGTCGGGCATGGGTATGAGCAGGTAATACTGAAGCATTTGCCAGCGCTGTTACTGAAATGCTTACGTGTTATGCCGTCGCTGCTGGTGTATTTTCCAGCGGTAGCAAAGGCTGTTGAGGCGCACGAGTTGAGTGATGAAGCTCGACATGCTGGCAGTTGCCATACAAGGGAAAGGCGCGTTCCGGCGTTTCAAGGATACTGTAGCCTATGTAGCTCTGGAAGACACATGATATAGCCCCTTGACATATCGCAGTCCAAGTGATAAACTAAAAGACAGGAGGGGTGATAGAGATGGCGAAGCCGATAAACAACGAGAAACGAGCGGACATAATAAAGCATATGCAAGCAGGGGAATCT